>CACWYF010000164.1 GCA_902765035.1 uncultured Eubacteriales bacterium | reverse complement strand
GATGCTTGCCGGACTTGTTCACAGTGACGGCAACACAGCAGATCCCGGCAACACCAAGAAGGAGACCATGAAGGCTGCCGGAGCGATGCAGAGGAAGTTCATTGAACAGGCAAAAGGTCTGTACTGCATCGACATCAAGACCGGCAACAACGGCCAGATGTTCACATCATGCGATGACTGTATAAGAATCGGAGTCAGAGTCGCTGAGGAGGTACTCGGACTCTGATGAAGGATGATTACAGGACTGGAGTGTTATCAGTTCTGGCGTGCCAGCTCATATGGGGATTCTGTCCTATATACTGGCAGGCGCTGGAACCGATACCGTCATGGATCATAATCCTGTACAGGATCGTGACCATGTTCATATTTTCATATATTGCAGCAAGGTTCAGATACAGCCGGGAGGAAATCTGGGGGCCTCTCAGGGACAGAAAGGTAAGGACCAGATACTTCACGTCGGGTCTGATACTGACGATCAACTGGAGCATATACATATGGGCCATGACATCGGAACACGTGATCCAGGCTGCGATAGGCTATTATATTGAGCCGCTCGTCATTTGTGCGGTAGGTATCATAGTTTTCAAGGAGCAGCTTACTCGGTATAACATGACCGCCATGGCTTTTGCCCTTGTTGCGATCATTATCATACTGATGCATTTCAGGCAGCTTCCGGGCGTAGCTCTCGGACTTGCCGGTACATGGGCTGTGTATACAGCTATCAAGAAGACAGCGAAACAGCCGGCGATCATATCCCTCGTCTATGAAACGATGATATATGCCGTGATAGCTGCATTCGCCATATTCTACATCGAAGGCAGAGGAATAGGAGCTGCATCGATGGGCATACCGGGAAAGTATGCGCTGATGCTTCTGAGCGGACTCGTTACGCTTGTCCCTGTGGCACTGTTCAGCGTAGCTGCGCCTAAGGTGTCGCTTTTCATCATAGGACTGGCACAGTATATAAGTCCGACCATCACACTGCTGCTCGGGATATTTCTCTTCAAAGAACCGATCGACAGAGTTCAGATAATCGCGTTCGTTATAATATGGACCGGACTCTGCTTCTTCACATACGGGGAATTCGTAAGACATGGCAGAAAACAGTAAACCGGAAAACAGTAATAAATCTATAGGAAATGACAGAAAGGACCTGACCCGGGGATCGATCCTTGATAAGGTCCTTCTTTTTGCCATACCTCTGATGCTGACAAGCATGCTGCAGCAGCTGTTCAACGCGACAGATGTGGCTGTTGTAGGAAGGTTTGCGAGCAAGGAGGCGATGGCAGCCGTAGGAGGAAATGCATCGGTAGTATCTCTTCTTGTAAACTTCTTCACAGGCCTTTCAGTGGGCGCCAACGTAGTCATTGCCAAGAATATCGGGGCGAGAAAGCCCGGGCAGGCCAGGAAGGCGGTCTATACCTCGATGGTACTGGCTCTCATCTGCGGCCTTTTCATAGCCGTTGCCGGCAATCTGATCGCCGGTCCTATAGTCAGGCTGATGGGGGTCCCTGAAGAGGTAGCACCGTACTCAGTCCAGTATCTCCGGATATATTTCGGAGGCGCTCCATTCATAATGCTCTACAACTTTGAGGCAGCCATATTAAGGAGCAACGGCAATACAAGAACGCCGCTTATCTGTCTCTTCATCGGAGGCGTATTCAATGTAGCGGCCAATCTTGTATTCGTTATTGTATTCAAAATGGATGTCGACGGCGTTGCTATCGCGACCGTCATGGCCAATATGATAAGCTCCATGCTTCTCCTGCATAAGCTCAGAAGAGAGGAGGGCTTCATCAGGGTCAGGGTCACAAAGCTGTGGCTTGACAAACCGATACTCATGCAGATCATCAGGATCGGACTTCCGGCAGCACTTCAGAGCACCGTCTTCTCGATCTCCAATCTGTGCGTGCAGTCTGCGGTCAACAGCCTCGGGCCAGATGTGATGGCGGCATCTTCAGCGGCCTTCAACATAGAGATATTCGTATTCTTCGTGGTCAATGCATTTACTCAGACCCTTGTGACATTCGTGGGGCAGAACTACGGAGCGGGCGAGTATAAGAGGTGCAGAGATGTAGTAAGAAAGACTTTGCTGGTGAGCTGGGTCTTTACGATGGTTGTGAGCATCATAACGATACTTACCGTCAACAGCCTTATGGGACTCTTTACGGATGAGCCCGCAATAGTGGAGATAGGGGCGTTGAGAGTCAGGATACTTATGTACGGCGAGACACTTAATGTAATCATGGACAACCTGTCAGGTGCACTGAGAGGTCTCGGAAAGTCCATGATACCTGCGGTCGTCTCCTTCATAGGAGTCTGCGGTACAAGGATTACGTGGGTCTTTACGGGGTTCAGGATATACCACACCTTCTTCTCACTGATGATGGTATTCCCGATAAGCTGGGGCGTATCGGCGCTGGTAATAGCGATAATGTGGATAAGGACAAGAAACAAGATGCTGCCTGTGTAGGCAGCATTTTTCATATAAATCTATTCGACTTTGTTTACCATGTACACACCGGTGAGTATCAGGATGATGCCGATGATGCATACCGGAGTGAACGGCTCCTTCAGGAAGATGGTGCCGGCAAGTACGGATACGACCGGAGTTATATTGGCCAGTACTGCGATGCGGCTTACTTCCAGTACAGTCGCGGCATAGTTGAAACAGAAGAAAGCTGCGACCGAGCATATGACTGACAGGAACAGGACCGGCAGGATGACGTATTTATCCTGCATTGCGGATACCATGGACGGGAGGAAATCCCGTCCTTCACTTATTATTGCGCTTCCCGTGAATGCGATGAAGCCCATCACCATCATGATGAAGGTCCTTTCGAAAGGAGAGAAGACATCCGAGATGGAGCGGCTCAGCACTGTAAAGAATGAAGCGGATACTATCGCAACGAGCAGATACAGTATGCCTGACAGGCTGATGACTCCTTCGCCCGTCTGATTCACAGATATGATGGCTACGCCGGTCACTGAGCACAGGATCCAGGCAAAACGTTTTGCAGACAGGCGCTCATGAAGGAAAACGACGGACAGCAGCGCTGTCGATATCGGGATAAGCGAGATCATGAGCCCGGAGAAGGATGACGTCGTGCGCCTGATCCCCTCGGTCTCGGCGATAAAGTATATTACCGGCTCACACAGTCCCATCAGGATGAAACGTCCCAGAGGTTTTCCTTTTAGATTGACTTTGCCGATGCCTGCAGCGATAAGAGCAAGCATTATGAGCATGCTGCATGTGAATCTCGCTGACAGCAGGATGGACGACGAGGTGTGCTCAATGCCGACTCTTGTTGCCATGAAGCTGAAGCCCCATATTACATTTGCGGTGCCCGCGATCAGCAGGGCACGCTGTGTCTGTGATGTCTGTTTATTGTTATGCATGAAAAGTGACTTGATTGATATATGTGATGAATGTCCTCAGACTCTGAGGAACGTGCTTTATTGTGTAGTACAGCTGCAGCGTCTCATTGAATACACCCTGCAGCGAATAGCCGTACAGTCCCTCTGCATCTTCAGCTTCCTGCTCGAGCATGATGGCAAAACCCTGTGACAGCTCGGTCAGAAGGTGCTGTTTGGCGATGGATTCGACTACTGTCACGCCGTCGAAAGAGACGCCGAATGTCTGCTGGAGAATATTTCTGCAGTAATCGTGATATCTCGGCTCTCTTGACTTGGTTATCATCGGCAGATTCCGGATGACTTCCGCGATGCTCCCGTACTGCTTCATGGCCTCCTCAGAGCAGTATATATATGTATCTCCCGAGAGGACGTTGACATATCTCATCGAGTGATCGCGGAGAGCTTCTGAGACAAGGAT
>CACWYF010000163.1 GCA_902765035.1 uncultured Eubacteriales bacterium | reverse complement strand
GTGTTGATGACAACAACGTCCGCCTTATATGCATCTTCTTCATGTTCATATCCCATGGCTTCCAGAATGCCGGCAATGTTCTCTGAATCATGCTCGTTCATCTGGCAGCCATAGGTGATTATATTGTATTTACTCATTATTGAAGTTCGTCCTTCTTGCTTCTTGACATGAGCAGCTTAAGAGCCTTTTCAGGTTCAAGCTCACCCTTCAGCACATTATTTGTGACTCTGCAGATCGGCATCTCAACGTCGTACTTTTCAGCAAGATCACATACTGCTTCAGCGGTATAGTATCCCTCTACTACGGAGCCTACTCTCTTTACGGCATCTTCAGCTTCAAGGCCGAGACCGATGAGAAGTCCGCATCTTCTGTTTCTGGACAGGTTGGTCGAGCATGTTACGATGAGATCGCCTATGCCGGAAAGTCCTGAGAATGTTTCAGGATTAGCGCCCATTGCAGTTCCGAGTCTCTTGATCTCATGGATAGCTCTTGTCATGAGAGCGGCTCTTGCATTTGAGCCCAGCTTCATTCCGTCAGAAATACCGGTGGTGATGGCTATAACATTCTTGACAGCGCCTGCGATCTCAACGCCTGCCATGTCCTCCTGTGTATATACTCTGAACTGGTCAGACATGAATACATCCTGGATATACTCTGCAGCAGCTTTGTTCTTTGATGCAACAACGACACCTGCAGGGAAGTTTCTTACGATCTCTTCTGCATGTGAAGGTCCCGACAGAGCTACATATGTAGCTGAAGGCAGAGTCTCTGCTGCTATCTCGGACAGTCTCATGAGAGTCTTCTGCTCGATACCCTTTGCAAGGTTGACTACGATTACTCCGTCATCGAGCCAGCCGGCGCATCTGGATGAAACACTTCTGAACTGCTGTGTCGGGACAGCAAATACGACTATTGCTTTGCCCTTTACGGCTTTTTTCAGATCACTTGTGTACTGGATCCTGTCGCTCAGAATGACGTACGGCAGATAGTGATCATTCATCCTGTGCTCTTTCATGAGCTTGATGGCTTCCTTGTTCCTGCCGTAGAGTGTTACATCATGGCCCTTATATACAAGGAGATTGGCAATAGCTGTACCGAAAGAACCGTTACCTATTACAGCGATTTTGCACTTGCCGTCACCGAGATCAGGGATCTCGACTCCGGCATAGTAATCGACCGGTTCAGGTTCAGGTCTTACAGCCTCCTGGGTCTGTGCACCAACAAGGCCAGGCTCCTGAGTTGCATCAGCAGCTATCGGGGACTCACCCGATTCAAGATCTTCAATTACCTGGGCATCGGCTCCAAGCTCAATGATCTCAGCTTCTGTAAGAGGTTTCTCTTCAACAGCGATAGCTGACTGTGTATTATCTGTGACTGTCGTTTCAGCTTCTTCAGGCTCTTCTCCCTTTCTTGCCTTGTGACCGATAGTAAGGGCTTTCTCTTCTCCCCTGGAAAGCCTGATGATGTTTGACACATGCATCAGCAAGAGGAAAGCTGCAATTCCGATGGCAAAATAGAAATAATCATTGTCGTAGTACCATACAAGCGCCGGGAATGAGATCACGGCTGCGATGGATCCGATCGACATCCTGCGTGTGACAGCAAGACAGATAGCTGCGATGAAAAAGGCAGCTATGGCACTCGGCCAGCTCATTGCAAGGGCTGCTCCGAAAGCACAGGCGACACCTTTGCCTCCCTTGAATCCCCACAATGCCGGGAAGCAGTGTCCAAGTACAACGAATGCGAAGGCGACCATGCTTCCGTACATCTCGCCCATGTTGTATCCGATCGTGACAGCGATGAACCCTTTGAGAATATCTATTGCAAGACATATAAGTCCTGCAGTAAGTCCGATGACTCTGATCGTGTTTGTAGTCCCTGCATTACCGCTGCCTTCCTTACGGATATCTATTCCGTAAAAGAGCCTGCTTATGATGATGGATGGATTGATATTTCCAAGTGCATATGCAATCACTCCGGCAATAATAAGCTTAGTAACATCTGCAGTCATTATTTTTCTCCCCTCTTCTCATTCCATACGAACTTGATGGAAGTTCCTTCAAAGTCAAAATGTTCTCTGATCTTGTTCTCAAGGTATCTTGAATAAGAGAAATGCATCAGCTCTCTGTCATTTATACTGAATGAGAACAGCGGCGGACAGGTACCTATCTGTGTGCCGTAATATATCTTGAGTCTTCTTCCCTTGTCAGAAGGAGGCTGTCTCATCATGACAGCATCTTCGATGATGCTGTTGAGCCTGCCCGTAGTGATCCTCATGTTCCTGGCATCGGAGATCCTTGCGGCTCTGTCAATTATATCGTATATCCTCAGCTTGTTGAGAACGGATACGAACACGACCGGTGCATATGATGCAAAAAGCAGTTCAGCTTTGATCTTGCGCTCGTAGTCTCTCATTGTGTTGGTCTCTTTCTCGATGAGATCCCACTTGTTGACCACGATCATCATGCCTTTGCCGGCTTCGTGTGCGTAGCCTGCGATTTTCTTATCCTGTTCGGTAAGTCCTTCCACTGCGTCTATCATGAGTATGCATATGTCGCATCTCTCGATCGCTGCAATGGCTCTTACAACACTGTATTTCTCTATGGTGTCGTTTACCCGGCTCTTCTTTCTGAGGCCTGCAGTGTCGATAAGAGTGTACTCCCTGTCTTTATAGGTGAACGGAGTGTCTATCGTATCCCTTGTTGTTCCGGCTATTGGGCTTACGATCACGCGGTTCTGTTTAGTAAGAGCATTTACCAGGGATGACTTACCGACATTAGGCTTGCCTATGATGGCAATGTTGATGCTGTCATCTCTTTTGTCGTATGCATCCTGTGGAAAACCCTCAACGATACGGTCGAGAAGATCGCCCATATTGGTCATGTTGGCTGCACTGATGGCGATAGGATCGTCAAAACCCAGTTCATAGAAGTCATAAATAGCTTCGTATGCTTTCGATGGCTTGTCGACTTTGTTGACAACCAGGATTATCTCCTTGCCCGTGCGTCTCAGCATCGATGCTACTTCCCTGTCCGCTGTGGTAAGGCCTTCTTTGCCGTCCACCATGAAGATGATGACATCAGCCATGTCCATAGCCATGACCGCCTGATCTCTCATCTGCGCGAGAATAGTATCGTCTGTCTTGACTTCTATTCCGCCCGTATCGATGACAGCGAATTCCTTGCCGTTCCACTCTGTCTCGGCGTAGATCCTGTCGCGTGTAACGCCCGGCACGTCTTCGACTATCGCACGTCTTTCACCTATAAGCCTGTTGAAGAATGTCGACTTTCCGACATTCGGCCTTCCTACTATTGCTAAAATGGGTTTACTCATCGAATATACCCTCCACGAATTCATGAGCATTGAACGGCTGGAGATCGGTCATTTTCTCACCTACGCCTATAAACTTTATAGGCATGTCGAACTCGTCAGTGATGGTGACCGTTATGCCGCCTCTTGCTGTTCCGTCCATCTTTGTAAGAACGATTCCTGTGATATCTGCTATATTGTTGAATTCTTCCGCCTGGTTCACGGCATTCTTGCCTGAAGTAGCATCCACAACGAGAAGATTCTCTCTTGTAGCCTCAGGCCATTCCCTTGAAATGACCCTGCTCATCTTCTCGAGTTCCTTCATGAGGTTTGTCTTGTTCTGAAGTCTTCCGGCTGTATCACAGATGAGCACGTCAACGTTATTGGCTTTTGCAGACTGGATCGCATCGTATATTACTGCAGTCGGATCTGCGCCTTCTTCTCTTCTTATGACTTTTTCAACGCCTACTCTCTGGCCCCAGAGCTCGAGCTGCTCTGCCGCTGCCGCACGGAAAGTATCAGCAGCCGCCAGCAT
>CACWYF010000162.1 GCA_902765035.1 uncultured Eubacteriales bacterium | reverse complement strand
AACTCCGCGGCGGGGATTTCTTTTTGTTTTTTTCGTGATATATCCCATGCAAACGGGGAAAAAAATAAGCTCTTGTGGTATAATCTATTCGCATAATTGCGGCGTTAGCTATATTCATAAAAGCCAATAAATGAAAGGAAAATGACGATATGATAATTCTGGTAGTTAATACAGGAAGCTCATCGCTCAAGTATCAGCTCTTCGACATGGATGATCATAAGGTCCTGGCTAAGGGACTCTGCGAGAGAATCGGTGAAGACGGTCACATGAACTATAAGACTGATGCAGGTACTGTATTCGACAAGGACATCGCTCTGCCTGATCACGGCGTAGCAATGCAGCTTGTAATCGATGCGCTTACTGACAAGGAATACGGCGTTATCTCCGACATGAGCGAGATCGGTGCTGTAGGCCACAGAATCGTACAGGGCGGATACCTCTTCGATAAGTCGGAAATCATCACTGACGAGGTTGAAAAGGGAATCGAAGAACTCTGCGTGATCGGACCTCTCCACAACCCGCCTGCACTGGTAGGTATCCGTGCATGCAAGAAGGTGCTCCCGAACACACCGGGCGTAGTTGTATTCGATACAACATTCCACCGCACAATGCCGGATGAGTGCAAGTACTATGCTATTCCTTGGGAATATGCTGAAAAGTATCATGTACAGAGATACGGTGCTCACGGAACAAGCCATCGCTATGTATCCGAGAGATGCGCTGAGCTCATGGGCAAGGATCCTTCCGAACTCAACATCATCACATGCCACCTCGGAAACGGTTCATCCATCTCCGCTGTAAAGGGCGGCAAGTGCTATGACACATCGATGGGACTCACCCCGCTTGAAGGTCTCGTAATGGGAACACGCTGCGGATCCATCGACCCGACTGTTGTAAGCTTCATCTATGAGCAGACAGGAATGCCGGTCAAGGAAATCACTGACATGATGACCAAGAAGTCCGGACTCCTCGCTGTATCCGAGATTTCAGGAGACTGCAGAGACATCGTAAAGGCTGAGGCTGAGGGCAACCACAAGGCACATGTTGCAAGAGAGATGCTGCTGAGATCCGTAAAGAGATTCATCGGCGCTTATGCTGCAGAACTCGGACATGTTGATGCAATGGTATTCACAGCAGGTATCGGTGAGAACGATATCGAGCTCAGAGAAAAGGTCTGCGACAACCTTGGACTCATGGGTGTCAAGATCGACAAGGAAAAGAACAACTGCAGAGGTCAGGAAGTTGAGATCACAGCTCCTGGAGCTTCGATCCGCACATTCATCATTCCGACCAACGAAGAGCTGATGATCGCTAAGGATACTCAGGCGCTTGTAGAAGCTATGTAATTATGACTTGAGAACAATTCTCAAGAATAAAATAATAGCTTCCACCCGCTTATTCGATAGCGGGGAACTAAACTAAGGGAATAATTATTTCACCATATATTTATTCTAAAAAGTACTTTTTGCTTTACTATCACTTAATTTTTAAATCTTTAATGTAAAGGGAGATGAAAAAATGAAGAGAAATTTCAAGACTATGGATGGTAACCAGGCTGCCGCTCATGTCTCCTATGCGTTCACGGAAGTATCCGGAATTTATCCGATCACTCCGTCTTCGCCAATGGCTGACTATGTAGACCAGTGGTCTGCTGCCGGAAGAAAGAACATCTTCGGCTCAACTGTTCAGGTTGTCGAGATGGAGTCTGAAGCTGGTGCTGCTGGTGCTGTACACGGCTCACTCGGAGCTGGTGCTCTCACCACAACTTACACTGCTTCCCAGGGACTTCTTCTGATGATCCCGAACATGTACAAGATCGCCGGCGAGCTGCTTCCAGCAGTATTCCATGTTTCGGCACGTACTGTTTCCACTCATGCACTGAACATCTTCGGCGACCACTCCGACGTATATGCATGCCGTCAGACTGGTTTTGCAATGCTCGCTGAGAGCAATGTACAGGAAGTTATGGACCTCGCTCCTGTAGCTCACCTGGCTGCAATCGAAGGAAGAGTTCCTTTCCTGAACTTCTTTGATGGATTCAGAACATCCCACGAGATCCAGAAGGTAGCTGTATGGGATTACGAAGACCTCAAGGAAATGTGCAACATGGACGCTGTTAACGCATTCCGTGATGCATGCCTGAACCCTGATCATCCTCATCTGAGAGGATCTCACGAGAACGGCGACGTATTCTTCCAGCACAGAGAAGCCTGCAACAAGTTCTATGATGCAGTTCCTGAAGTTGTTGAGAAGTACATGGGCAAGATCAATGAGAAGCTCGGTACAGACTATCAGCTGTTCAACTACTATGGTGCTGAGGATGCTGACAGAGTCATCATCGCTATGGGCTCCATCTGCGACGTAGCTGAGGAAGTTATCGACTACCTCAACGCTAACGGCCAGAAGGTTGGCCTCATCAAGGTAAGACTCTACAGACCTTTCAGAGCTGACAAGCTGATCGCTGCACTGCCTAAGACATGCAAGAAGGTTGCTGTTCTTGACAGAACAAAGGAACCTGGTTCCCTTGGTGAGCCTCTCTACCTCGACGTAATGACAGCATTCGCTGAGGCAGGAATGAACGACGTTAAGGTTATCGGCGGACGTTACGGACTTGGTTCGAAGGATACTCCACCGGCATCCGTATTCGCTGTATATGATGAACTCTGCAAGGACGAGCCTAAGAAGAGATTCACTATTGGTATCGTTGATGACGTTACTAACCTCTCACTCGAGGAGAAGCCAGCTCCTATCACTGCTCCTGCAGGAACAATCGAGTGCAAGTTCTGGGGTCTCGGCGGAGACGGAACTGTTGGTGCTAACAAGAACTCCATCAAGATCATCGGTGACCATACTGACAAGTACGTTCAGGCTTACTTCCAGTATGACTCCAAGAAGACAGGCGGCGTAACAATTTCCCACCTGAGATTCGGAGACAAGCCGATCAAGAGCTCATACTACATCAACAAGGCTGACTTCGTAGCATGCCACAACCCTTCATACATCGACAAGGGATTCAAGATCGTTCAGGACGTTAAGCCAGGCGGAACATTCCTGATCAACTGCCAGTGGAAGCCAGAAGAAGTAGGCGACCACCTCGATGCAGCAGCTAAGAAGTACATCGCTGAGAACAACATCAACCTGTACATCATCGATGCTATCGACCTCTGCGCTAAGATCGGAATGGGCAAGAGAACTAACACAACTCTCCAGTCCGCATTCTTCTCACTCGCTGAGGTTCTTCCAAAGGCTGACGCAGTTCAGTACATGAAGGACGCTGCTACAAAGTCCTACCTCAAGAAGGGCCAGGATGTAGTAGACATGAACCACAAGGCTATCGACGCAGGTGCTGACGCTCTCGTTAAGATCGACGTTCCTGCTGAGTGGGCTAACCCTGCTGCAGATCCTGAGAAGGCACCTCTCGAAGGACGTGCTGCACTCGTTACTCAGGTCAAGAACATCCTTCTCCCAATCGACAACATGGATGGAGACAGCCTGCCTGTATCCGCATTCATGCCTCACGTTGACGGTGAGTGGGAACTCGGCGCTTCCGCTTACGAGAAGAGAGGCGTTGCAGTTAACGTTCCTGAGTGGGATGGCACAAAGTGCGCACAGTGCAACAGATGCGCATTCGTATGCCCGCACGCTACTATCAGACCATACCTGCTTGACGAAGCTGAGATGGCAGCTGCTCCGGAAGGATTCAAGGCTGTTGACCACAAGCTGAGCAAGGGCGCTTATAAGTATGGCCTCGCTGTATCCCCGCTCGATTGTATGGGATGCGGAGTATGCGTAACAGTAAACGTTATCAAGTCGCAGTTCAAGACTCCTCTCCTCGAGTTCTCGGGCTCCTGCGCAGGATGTGCTGAGACATCATATGCAAGACTTATCACACAGCTTTGCGGAGATCACACATACATCTCCAACGCTACAGGATGCTCCTCAATCTGGGGCGGCCCTGGCGCAACAGCTCCTTACACAGTCAACGAAGAAGGACACGGACCTGCATGGTGCAACTCCCTGTTCGAGGACAATGCTGAGCACGGTCTCGGTATGAGAATGGCTGTTAAGACAAGAAGAGCTAAGATCAAGGCAGACGTTGAAGAACTCGTAGCTGCAGGCGTACCTGATGCTGTTAAGGCAGCAGCTGAGGCTTGGTTCGCAGCATTTGACGATGTCAACGCTTCCAAGACAACAGGTGAGGCTCTCGTAGAGGCTCTCGAAGAGGCTAAGATCGGTGCTGAGATCATCGCTCGTAAGGATCTCCTCGCTGAGAAGACCGTATGGATCTTCGGTGGAGACGGCTGGGCTTATGATATCGGTTACGGCGGACTCGACCACGTACTTGCAAGCGGCGAGAACGTAAACGTAATGGTATTCGATACTGAGGTTTACTCCAACACCGGTGGACAGGCTTCCAAGGCTTCCAACATTGGTCAGGTAGCTCAGTTCGCAGCAGCTGGTAAGGCAATCGAGAAGAAGTCACTGTCTCAGATCGCTATGGCTTACGGTTATGTATACGTAGCTCAGGTAGCTATGGGTGCTGACATGAACCAGACTCTGAAGGCAATGAACGAAGCTATCGCTTACGACGGCCCATCCCTCATCATCGGCTACTCGCCATGCGAGATGCACTCCATCAAGGGCGGCATGGTTAACTGCCAGATGGAAATGAAGAAGGCTGTAGAGTGCGGTTACTGGAACCTCTTCAGATTCAACCCTGCAGCTAAGGCTGAGGGCAAGAACCCGTTCACACTGGACAGCAAGGTACCTGCAGGCGGATATCAGGAATTCCTGAAGAACGAAGCACGTTACAACAGACTGACCAGAGAGAATCCGGAAAGAGCAGAGAAGCTCTTCGCGGAGAACGAGGCAGCTGCAATGGCACGTTACGACAAGCTCGTCAAGTTCGTAGACTTCTACGCACCAGCAGAGTAATCGAAACGTTACATCAAGAT
>CACWYF010000161.1 GCA_902765035.1 uncultured Eubacteriales bacterium | reverse complement strand
GCAGGGACTGCATTTTGATGGAGGAAAGGGCTATGTCAGAAATACTGACGTAGAGATGCGGTATGAATCCGAAAACATACTATACGGAATGCTTGCGTACACACCGGTCAGCATAACTGGAAGTTACATCAACGTGAACTATGGCATCAACGGCAATACCGCTGTAGGGACGAACAACACTATCAGCGCCTACGACAATGTGTTCGAATCAAACAGTGTTGCATTGAACTTGCTTGCCAGCCAGCTGGATGAAGCATCAATACAGGAACTGCTGGATAACAACACATTCAAGGCAGCAACCAGGATCGCAATGGACAAGTCTTACTAATGTGTATTTTATATAGAATAAAACGGGGGTCCTGTAACATTTTCGTTACAGGACCCCCGTTTTGCTGTGCTCCCTGTCCCGGGAAGAGGTTCAGGGGGCAAGTGAGGCCATATCTTAAGGCAGTGTTGTGAAGCTGCCGTAGTTGGAAGTGTAAGTCTCGCCGTTATATCTGATATACACCTGGAACTCATAATCCTTTGCCGGCGTGAGCTTCTCTCCTCCATTATCGAAGTCGAAGCTGATCGTGAATTCCTGATCAGTTGTATCTATGCCGTATTCCTGCTCGCCCATAAGTGCACCCTGCGGTGTATAGAGCTTGCATCCTACGATCGCGACCTGAGCTCCTGTAGGGTTGGAAACTCTGGCAGATACGGTGGCAAGGGTATCGGTGATCTCTGCAGGGCAGAGCTCGAATGCGAATGTATCATCAACGCTGATAGTCTTGAAATCCTGTGTCTTGTGTGTGAACAGCTGACCATCCTGCATCACAGTAAAGTTGTAGTAGTATGTGCGGCCGCGCTCAAGCACGAGGCCGAGGTCACCGCCGAGTGAATATTCAAGACTGATTTCGCTGCTGTCATTATTGCAGGCTGCATAATTTGCTGCAACCGGATTGAGCATATCGTCATATACAGTGATGCCGGTCATTGTGATGGTGCTGCCGCTGCGGTTGATCACATCTGCTTTAACTACAGCGTCCGTTGCTCCTACTGAAGGAGAAGCTACCTGCAGCTCCACGACATTAGTTCTTATAGCAGCATCTGCCGCATAATCGTAATCACTGTCTATATCAGGGACAGTCTCTTCTGCAGGAGTTTCAACAGGAGCTTCGGGCTGTACCGGTTCTGAGATAGAGTCGCATTCTGTTTCAGCCGGCTCGGAAGCTGCAGAATTATCTGTCTCGGCATTGCTGCCGGAGCAATCATCATATTCATATTCTATATACTCATTATTCTCATTATTCTCGTTATACTCATAGTCATACTCATAGCTGTTGTAGTAATTGGACGTGCTGTTGTCTGTGTAACCGCTTTCATCATTAGAGTCTTCAGCCTCACTGGTGAAGGTTGTCTCTGTATCAGGAGAAACGGGTTCCTCCTCTATCTCTCTGGTGTAGGCAGATGTATCTGCTCCGGAGGTTACGGTATCTGACATTGCATCAGCCTCACCGCATGCGCTCATAGATGCAGCGCTCGCCATTATCAATGCTGCAGCCAGGATCGCTTTGAGAGTTGCTGCTGATCTCTTTCCATTATTACTTGTTTTCATTGTGTGCCTCACTTTCTGCTCTGCCCCGGGGGGCATCTGTGTGTATTGCTGCGGCCTTCCCGCCGCTGCTTTGTTCTGACACCGTTAATATAGCAGGCAGCGTATGCAATTTTGTTTTCGTGTTATTTCTGTCTTAAATAACAGGATCGTCCGGTAGCTGAGATGTGAGCAGAGTGCGGAATGTGATAGAATAAATAAGCTATGGAAGTGCAGAGAAATCATCAACTGAAACAGGGAACTATACTGGATGGGCGCTATGAGATAGGGCCTGTTCTTGGTGAGGGCGGATTCGGGATCACCTATGGCGGAACAAATCGCATTACCGGTGAAACAGTAGCCATCAAGGAATTCTTCTGCAGGGACTACATGGACCGGGATATCAGAGGAACCGGCAGGACGGTCCTGACGGCAGATACCGCTGAGAAGAGATTCAATAGTGAGCGGCGCAGGTTTCTCAAAGAGGCAAGGATCATAAAGGACTTCAGCAAGGAGCCGAGCATAGTAACAGTGCTTGACTATTTTGAGGAGAACGAAACAGCATATATTGTAATGGAGTATGTTGAAGGGGATACTCTTCAGCACTATGTAGAGGCAAACGGAAAATACGACCCTGAGGTGCTGTTCGACGAGCTCAGGCCTCTTATGCATGCACTGGTCAGACTGCATCATGCCGGCATCGTACACAGAGATATAAGCCCGGATAATATCATCAGACGCGAAGACGGCAGCCTTGTTCTTGTAGATTTCGGATCAGCCAAGAACCTGAGCAGCAACACGAAGACTACGGCCGTGATGCTTAAGGACGGATATGCACCGCCGGAACAGTATTCCGCTGACAACACACCTACGCCGGCAATCGATGTATATGGATTGAGCGCTACTATATATTACTGCCTTACAGGAACCAGACCGGTCGATGCAACGCAGAGAGTGCTGTTCGATGACATGAAGACCGTGGCAGAGAGGGTTGCCGTCCCTGATGCTATCAGTGTAATGACAGCCAGAGGAATGGAGCTGATGCCGCAGAAGAGGTATCAGAGTGTAGAAGATCTGCTTGCTGTCGTTGATGAGGTATATCCATATCTCAGTCCGGAGGAAAAAGCACGGATCAGGAAGAAAAAGAGAAGTATTATTCTCTCTGTTGCTGCTGTGCTTGTACTGGCTGCCGGAATAGGTGCAGCGCATATCGCGACGAACATAGTCCACTACAGGATGATGATGAGCGATACCGTAGTTACACACTTTTCGTGGGAAACTGAGAAGCGCGCAGACAGAAGTGCTCCTGTGATTGAAAAGAGGATAAATGCCTTCGCAGGTGATGACAACTACATATTCAGGCAGGACGGAAAGGAAGCTACAGTAGAGCTCCCGGTAGAATTGCTGCATGGAATGACTCCGGATGATTTTGTGCGCAATTATATTATCCCCATGAACAAGAATCTCATCCTCTATCTTACGGATGAAAACGGAGAACCGGTTTATGACAAAGATGCTGAGGCGGTGACAATAGAGAGGACAGATATTGAAGATATCCAGACAGGCAGTGAAGCCATTCCTGTCGGTGCATCATCTGAAGCGGAAATAAAGCACATAGAGATCGTTCTGAATGAAACGGGGGCTGAAAAGACTCATGAGCTCCTGGCTGAGAGAGGTACGCTTCTTCATGTGAGCGAAGAGATCGGAGCAGAGGCATTCAGCAAGGGAGACGGAAAAACGCTGTATCTCCTGACAAGAAATGCCGCTGATGCTGACCAATATGACGACATGATTCAGTGTGCCCTGGAGAAAAGGGAGGGAGAGAAGCTCGCTGTCGAAGAAACTGAGGGCGGCGATATTTATGAAGCACTCAAGACCAGCATTCTCGATGATGATGAGAAATACGTTGAGCCTGATGAGTATACTGAACTCGATATCGGATGGGAGACAGTTGCCAAAAGCAATCAGCCCGGGGCATATCAATGCGATCCTGAAAAACTGTCGGGAGAAACAATAGTAGTAGGCTTCAGGACAGATTATACACAGGAAGAGCGGGCAGACTGGACCAGAATGGAAATAGAGTTCAATAAGCGTATGCAGGTTGTCGATATCGACATGTAAGGCTGTGCAGAACGCTTATTCGGGAATGGAAGTCCGGATCATGAAGACCAGGGGACTCTGCAGTTATTACGCGGAAAAAGGCGGGATCATCGTCGGCTTTTAACATCTGTACTTTAACATCTGTCAAGACATTGAAATCATTCACGGCTGTCACTTTGCAGGAACTGATTCATCACAATGAA
>CACWYF010000160.1 GCA_902765035.1 uncultured Eubacteriales bacterium | reverse complement strand
ATACAGGCCAAACAGGAGCATAACGGCGTTCACTCCGAATTCGATCCTCTCCTCTGTTGTAATATGCATGAGGTCTATCCTGTCCGTTGAAAACGCCAGAACACCTTCTATGGCGAGCCATGCAGCTATCAGGATCCTTGCTGCCGTATCGTCTGTTACCTGTCCGGTGATTATTACCGCACCGAAGATCAGCATCAGTATGCCGTCCTTGGTGATGCTTACAGCCTTCTCCGATACCTCAAAGTCAGCGCGCAGGCCAACCAGGATCTCGGTAGCGCCCATCAGCAGATAAACCAACCCTATTATAAAAGCCACAGTCAGGAATGCCGCGCTGCCGTTGGCTACGCAGAATACTCCCGAACCTATCATCGCCACGCTGGCGATCAGCATCAATGTTCTCATTATATACTTCCTCCGGAATTCAAATCCGTTTAATACTACCATGCCTCACACAAGGTTGCAAGGCAGGTCCATATAGCTCGCAGGTATGTGACAGTAGCCGTGTGGATTCTTATCGAGATACTTCTGATGATAGTCCTCCGCAGGGAAGAAGTTGCGGAGCGGTTCGGTCTCAACAGCTATCTGCGCTCCGAGTCTGGCTGATACACCGTCGCAATAGTCTCTTATCCCCTGCTCCATGCCATTGTCCGTCCAGTATATGCCCGTGCGGTACTGGATGCCCCGGTCATTACCCTGCTTATTTACAGACAGCGGGTCTATGACCATAAAGTATCTGTCAAGCAGCACGCCAAGAGGCATCACCTCTTCATCATAGCAGACACGCACCGTCTCAGCGTGTCCGCTGCTGCGGCATACATCTTCATACGAAGGCGCTTTGCCCCCATCAGGTCCATTGGCATAGCCGACCTCTGTTTCTGTTATTCCGTCAAACTGATCAAGGAACTTCTGGAGCCCCCAGAAGCATCCTCCCGCCAGGTAAATTGTCTTCATTTTTCTGTCCTTATATATAATATGAAAACTTTGCTCAATCCTATGCATGAATTGTACCACAATTCAGTGCTCAGGTCTGAACAAGAAAAAACTGCCGGGCGGGTTTTCCGTCCGGCAGTGTACTGCTTAAGTGTTATGCATTCAGGTGCATTGATTACAGGCTGTAACCTGCGTGGAAAGCCTTCTTGTTGAGTTCTACGAACTTAGGCTTTACGTTGGCTTCGATCTCTGCATCCCAGTCGATGTCATCGAGTCCGCCCATAGCCTTAACGAGTGCTCCGAGAAGAACGATGTTCATTGCCTTAGGGTTGCCGAGTTCTGTAGCTACATCTGCAGCCTTGAAGGACAGAACGTCTACCTTCTCCTTGAGGTGGTCGATGATTCCCTCAGGATACTCAGCTGTGCCGAGGTTAACAGGTACCGGCTGGATCTGGTAGTCATTGATTACCATCTTGCCGCCGATCTTGAGGTGGTCGAGCCATCTGAGTGCTTCCATCTCTTCGAATGCAACGATAACGTCAGCTGATCCCTTGCCTACGATAGGTGAGTAAACCTTGTCACCATATCTTACCTGTGTGGATACGGATCCGCCTCTCTGAGACATTCCGTGGATCTCACTCATCTTGACGTCATAACCGGCTTTCATAAGAGCACTGGTCAGAATCTTACTTGCGAGGATTGTTCCCTGTCCGCCTACTCCTACCAGGAGGATATTCTTTACTTCACTCATTATCTTGTCACCTCCTCAATAGCCTTGAATGGGCAAACCTGCTTGCAGACTGTGCAGCCGTTGCAGCTTGTGTAGTCGATGACTACCTTCTCCTTGGTGGAGATCAGTGCAGGGCATCCTGTCTTGACGCACATCTTGCAGTTCTTGCACTTGTCCTGATCGATCTTGCACTGTGTCTTGTGCAGTGTCGGGAACTCGTCGAGATCCTGCTGGCTGAACTTCTTCAGTACGCACGGCCATCTTGTGATGAGTACTGTAGGCTCGTCCTTGCCCAGGAGCTCATCAAGTGCAGCTTCAACCTCATCGAGGTGGTTAGGGTTGACGGTCTTGATATTCTCTGCTTTGACTCCAATAGCCTTGCAGAGTGCAGGGATATCTACCTCAGGAGCTTCCTTGCCCATGAGAGTGTATCCTGTGCCAGGGTTCTGCTGATGTCCTGTCATTCCTGTGATTCTGTTGTCGAGGATGATGGACAGGTTGCTGCCACTGTTGTATACAGCATCCATCAGTGAGTTAACGCCTGTGTGGAAGAATGTGGAGTCACCGATTACGCTGACAACCTTGGTCTTCTTGCCGGCATCACGAAGAGCGATGCTTGCGCCATGTCCCTGTGAGAGGGATGCGCCCATGCAGATGCAGGAGTGCAGAGCGTTAAGCGGAGCAGCCATACCGAGTGTGTAGCAGCCGATATCTCCGGTGATCATGATATGATCCTTCTTCTCTCTCTTGGAGAGGCAGTAGAACAGTCCTCTGTGAGGGCAGCCTGCGCAGAGTGCAGGAGGTCTTACGACTGTCTGCATGTCTGTTGTGTATGTCTCAGGCTCAACGCCGAGGAATGCCTTGCGTACGATATCTGTGTTCAGCTCGTCATAGTGAGGAATTACGTCCTTGCCGAGGCACTCGATACCGAGCATCTTGAGGTGCTCTTCCAGATAAGGATCCATCTCTTCAACAACATAGACCTTGTCTACCTTGCTGCAGAAATCCTTCATCAGGTCATATGGCAGAGGGAATGTCAGGCCCAGCTTCAGGTATGAAGCATTGTCGCCGAATGTCTCTCTTGCATACTGATAGGAAACACCGGATGTTACAACACCGATCTTGGTGTCGTGCATCTCAACTCTGTTGAATTCACAGTCATTAGCATATGCTCTTGCAGCTTCTACTCTCTCTTCGAGGGTCTTTCTGAGGACCTTAGCATTAGCAGGAGCTGTTACATACTTCTTGATCTTAGGTTCATAATCAGGAACGTCTGCCTCAACTCTGTCACCGAGTTCTACAATGCCCTTGGAGTGGCAAACTCTTGTTGTGACGTGCATGAGAACAGGCATATCCATCTTCTCAGACAGAGCGAAAGCCTTCTTCATGAAATCATGAGCCTCCTGGGAATCAGACGGCTCCAGCATGAGAAGTCTTGCTGCCTTGGCCTGGTTCCTGTTGTCCTGCTCGTTCTGTGAACTGTGCTGTCCCGGATCGTCTGCTACTACCATTACGAATCCGCCGGTAACTCCGGTGTATGCGAATGTGTAGATAGGGTCTGCAGCTACGTTCATACCAACGTGCTTCATAGCACAGAATGATCTTACGCCTGCGATGGAAGCTCCGATTGCAGCTTCTGTAGCGACCTTCTCGTTAGGTGCCCACTCTGAATATACGGATTCACCGTACTGAGGCATGTTCTCGAGGATCTCTGTACTAGGTGTTCCCGGATATGCCGAAGCAAATCTTGCGCCGCCTTCATATGCACCGCGGGCGATAGCTTCGTTACCGGACATGATTACTTTCATAAATCATTACCTCCCTTACAATACAATAATGTATAAATGCCCTTACGCCATCATTTCCCCATAACAAAACGCCTCTCACACTATCCTAATCTGCTGTGAGCCGGCACAGAGTGCCATCTGCAGGGAAATCAGGACAGATCTCGAAGCGCCACGTAATTAGGGGATTACATTATCTTATTAGCGTGTTAATTATACTACTAACTTGTTTCTGATTCAATGCAAAGTAAGTGTTATTTGTGTGTTGCAAGGCCCGTTAAAGCCCAAAAAACCGCCCATTCGCGGTGAACGGGCGATTACTTTTGATGCGGTCATTCTACCTTCTGTAGAGACTGTGTGTAGAGACTGTGTTTATTACTTCGACTGGTAGGCAACACACTGTTCTCTATCGAGGAAAAAGTGGATGCCCGGGGATGAATCCTTCCATCTGTCCTCCTGGAATCCGTTGGCAGGCTCGAGCCATTTTCCGACTTCGTAGTAGAAATCGGCATCTACCGTGGACTGTGCCCATGTGTAGTTCTCGCTCTCGTCTATGCTTGTGATCTTGAGGACCTTGACCTTGGATACCCTGCCGGTCTCCATCGTGGCCATGCAGCGCTTGGCATCAGCAGGCACCAGCATCATGACGACACGGAGATCGGTGCAGCACTTCCATGCAATGAACGGCTTGCCGTATTCAGGGCAGCGCATCCTGTACCACTGGGTATCGTCATCAATGATGACCTTGTCCTGATTGATCGCATCCTCAAGCACCGAAGCGTATATGTTGGCTCCGGAGAGATCGATGCCTGTCATGTCCTGGAATCTGAAGCTGCAGCCCCTTGCCTTGCAGCCGCAGAGCTTCATGTTGCGCAGGTCATTATTATAGAAAGCAACATGATCCATGTCGGACCCGCTGAAGTCAGTTCCGTTCAGATTGCATCCGTCAAAAGTCGTGCGTCTGAGGTTGAGCCCTGTCATATCCCATCCGGCAAGATCGAGCCCGATGAATTTGGTATGCATGAAATCAGGCATCTCACCGGATGCCCCGGCAGCTGTCCTTCTCTCATCAAGCAGCTTTTTAAGTTCATCAGCTGACTCTATTACAGGCTTCAGACTTTCATCTATAGGCACATATGCCTCTGCATCCCTTATGAAATCCGTTTCCGACTGGCTGAAATTCATTGATTGATCCCTTTCCGATACTGCTATCTCCGTCCCGTATCTTTTGTCCTGTGTAATTATATCACCACAGTCCTGTATGAAGTACTGTCTTTTTCAAACCGAACGTTAGATGTCAGGCAAAACATATACCGCTGAATTATCACCCGGCAAAATGCATTTTTTGTAATATTAATGATAGTTTTTGTATTTTTACACAATATTGCCTTGACTTAATTCCTGAATAACTTTATCATTTGAAAAGTTATATGGCAGAAGGCTTTGAGCCAGACGCCGCCTGTCCAACTGAATAACACCTGACCCGATAGAGGTTGCGGAGATTATAAGTAGGCTTCATCAGACGCATGGGAATGCAGATGCCGAAAGGATGATCCGCCGAAGAGTGCATGGACTTCCCGGTCCGGCATTCTGGGACGCCGTAATAAGATGCGGCGTACTGTCACGCAAGTGGAGCGCTATCATGGTATAAGGATGAAATAGATTATCTGATCCATGGCACGTTTCAAGCGTTATTCATGGATTTTTTATTTAGAACGGTCCCCCGGACCGCGCAGGGTATTATATGAATCGGAGGTAATTGTATGGATTATGTACCTGCTTTATACGCAACTGCATGGGCAGCACTCCCGCCGCTCATCGCTATCGTCCTTGCACTCGTAACCAAGGAAGTATACAGCTCGCTGTTCCTCGGAGTGCTGACAGGAGCTGTCCTCTATGCCGGAGCTGATTTTGACGGTATCGTCAATCACATCCTCCAGGACGGACTTATCGCTTCCCTGTCTGACTCATGGAACGTCGGTATCCTCATCTTCCTTGTAGTTCTCGGCATCATCGTTGCTCTCATGAACCTTTCCGGAGGTTCCAAGGCATTCGGCGACTGGGCTCTCAAGAAAGTAAAATCCCGTGTAGCTGCTGAGGTCGCTACCGTCATTCTCGGAATCATCATCTTCGTAGACGACTACTTCAACTGCCTGACAGTAGGTTCAGTAATGAAGCCTGTTACAGATGAGTTCAGAGTATCCAGAGCTAAGCTCGCTTACATCATCGACGCTACAGCTGCTCCTGTCTGCATCATCGCCCCTGTATCATCATGGGCTGCTGCAGTATCGAGCTTCGCAGGCGAAGGAGAAGGCATCTCACTGTTTATCAGATGCATCCCTTACAACTTCTACGCACTGTTCACAATCATCATGATGTTCGCACTCATCTTCATGAAGTTCGACTATGCAACAATGTCAAAGTTCGAGATGAACGCAGTTGAGAATGGCGACCTGTTCACTGTTGAGGATGCAAACTCCAAGGCTGCAGATTCTGCAGAACTCGGAAGTGACAAGGGTGTCGTAATGGATCTGGTATTCCCTGTACTCGTGCTCGTAGTAAGCTGCGTACTCGGAATGATTTACACAGGCGGATTCTTCGGCGGAACAGGATTTGTTGAAGCATTCTCCGCTTCAGATGCTTCCGTAGGCCTCTCAATGGGAGGTCTCATCGCACTCTTCATCATCATTATTTACTATCTGTGCAGACGCACTATCAGCTTCAAGGACTGCATGGGCTGCATCCCTGAAGGAATGCAGGCAATGGTACCGCCTATCCTCGTCCTGACTCTCGCATGGTCTCTCAAGGCTATGACAGACAGTCTCGGACTTGCTGATTACGTAAGCGGCCTTGTAGAAGGAATGCAGGGAGCTGCAGTCGGAATCATCCCGGCAGCACTCTTCCTCATCGCATGCGTGCTGGCATTCGCTTCCGGAACAAGCTGGGGAACATTCGGTATCCTGATCCCGCTCGGACTTGCTATCACCGAGTCTCACCCTGAGCTTGCAACACCGATCATCGCAGCCTGCATGGCTGGTGCTGTATATGGCGACCACTGCTCACCTATTTCAGATACAACCATCATGGCTTCCGCAGGAGCTAACTGCAACCATGTATCACACGTTTCGACTCAGCTGCCATATGCTACCACAGTAGCTGCTGTATCCACGATCTCCTATCTGATCGCAGGATTCACAATCAGCCCGGTCATTCCTCTGATCGTAGGTGTTGTACTCCTCATCGGAACACTCTTCTTCCTCAGAAGCAGCAAGGGTGCATACAGGATCAACGAAGCTGCACTTACAGCTTCCGAGAAGTAAAGTAAGTTTTACACGTCGTTATACAATTTTCATGCAAAATGTACTATAATGTTCTCAGCGGTCATGTTTCAGAGCAAAACGCTGAAGCATTGCAGACAACAAAGCGGACCGTAACGGTCCGCTTTTTTATTCATATTTCCGGAAGGTACTCCGCATTGATATCACGAAAGAAACTCATAACCGAATTACTGCTTCTTGTCACAGCATCAGCCATGTGTCTGATGCTTACCTCATGTAAGCCTTATCTTCCGGTCAATCCGAAGTATTCATACTCAAGCTTTACAATGGAGCTCGGGGAACCTATATCCCCGGATATTGCTGAATACGTGGATCTGTCTGAAATGTCTGAAGAGGACAAGGCTTTCGTTCTTGACAACACTGAGCTCCTCCTCGATGGCGTGGACATACGTGAAGCAGGCATGGCGATGCCGGGCGATCACAAGCTGACCATCAGATACTGCGGCCATCAGTACAGGCAGTACTCCTTCACGATTACAGATAAGGTTCCGCCTGTTTTCACCAAAGCAGAAAGTGTGGGCACTTTTGCCGGTCTTCCTATTGAAGACGAGAAGATAGACAATATGTTTGCTGCGGAGGATAACAGCGGCGAAGTCACAGTTGAGCTTCAGAAACCTGACTTGGATTTCGACAAGGCAGGCAACTACAAGATCACTGCTGTTGCCACCGACTCCAGCGGGAACAAGACTACTGCCGAGGCTTATGTCAAGGTCCAGAAGCCTGAATACGGCGCTCTGGGCACCCAGGGGCGTGTACTGGATTTCAAAAGCAGTTCTCGTATAATAATCCAAACCGCGCACCAGCGTAGGATCGATAACAAAG
>CACWYF010000159.1 GCA_902765035.1 uncultured Eubacteriales bacterium | reverse complement strand
CCCGCCACGTTCATGCTGCGCGACCGTGACATGGAGTACCGCCTGCAGGCCGGAAACATCAAGGCCGTCATCTGCACTGACAAGGGCGGCGTTCCCGACGTCGTCGACCACGTCGCCAATGTATCCACGCAGCCATTCGACCTGTTTCACATAGTCCGCGTCGGTCTCGTTAAAGGCTTTGATTTCTTTGTTTGTCATGGAAGGGATGAGAGGAATCTTGTATACCTTGTCATCCTCCTTGATATGAAAACAGAAAAATTCCGGGTTATCAACAGCATATGTCCTCATAGCTTATCCCCCTGTTAAACGGTTGTGACCTGTCCGTCATCCGTATAGATATAGATGCTGTTCCCATCCTCATCCGGATATGTGGAAAGAGTCACATTCCAGCCAACGGCAGCATTTGCAGCGAATGTTACTTCGCCAACTTCCGTCACCTGGCCGTCCGGGACTACGATCACGATCCTTGCGTCTCCGTCTTTCATCAGGAATACAAAAGACTCAGCCTCCGGCAGCCGTGCTCCAAGAGCAACCTCTACCTGCTGGCCGTGTGTCGTTGTAGCTGCCTCTGTCGTTACATTGTCAGCGCCAAATGTGATACCAAGAGCACCTGCATTTGTGCTGATCATAGTCCATGCAAGAGTCCCATCAAAGGATTCCAGGACCTTTCTGACAGTTGCCCCGCTCCAATCCTTAATGTCCGTAGTGGACAGGGCCGGAGCAAGTCTGCCTTTGTGATACTGGAAAGAGTCGGGAGAGTGGTTCCAAGCGGGGCATGTTTAATCGCACCAGTGACCTTCTGATCAGGTGCGCCTACTCTTACATCCTGTGTTCTAGGCATTTTTCATCCTCCTAGACCGTTCTGGTCATAATCTCTGCCTTGAATGTTACCCTTCCAAGATCGAAGTGTCTCGGATCCGGATTGTTATAAGGCAGCGTAAGTATCCTTGTTACATAACATGGCGTCTCAGTTATGTTATCCACAAGATTGCGGACCCATCCACACAGAACGCCTGCCGTCTCCATCGCATCTGCCATGTCAGCAGCATACACATCAAAATCGACGTAATGTCCTTCCAAGACCATGTCGGTTTCGTATCCGCCGGTCCTTACAACATGGACATGCGGGAGATTTGCCCCAAGCGTTGCCGGAATAGCGTGCGCTGAGGCGCTATATTCTGCATCTGTTAAAAGCTCATAAAGAGCTGTCTCAATATCTTTTGTGTTTCGCATCACATATGCACCGCCTGTGTAAGGACCTTGTCGACAGCTTCGGCCTCTGCTGCTTCCTGCGTTTCACTCTGGACATAACCACCAACGGAAACTCGGTTCGCCGTATGCTGATGATACTCAAAGCCCGCCCCGGCTTCCGCTGCTATCTTCTGTCCTGCTGCGTCAACCACAGCCTGCATCTCGCCAGACAGGAATATTTCAAGCCATCCGGCGCTATTATGCTCAACAACTACTTTGGATGCCATCTCTAACCCTCCCATCTGACAAGGGAGCACCTTGTAGAGGAGATCCGCCCTGTCGGAGAGGGAGTATGAAAGACTTCTCCGTCTATTTCGTAAGTACTGCCATTCCAAACGATCCTGTCACCTGGCTGAATATCAGCATCGTACATTGTCCGCAGTGTCCGGCGGTCTGTCACGTTTGTGACTCTCCCGTCAAAATCTCTGGTAGTTGCCTGAGCTATAACCTGACAGTTTGCAACAGAATGTGAAGCCGCATTTTCCCAGTCTCTTGTCTGTTGACCGTTCTTCATGATCAGCGGAGCACGAAGGACTGTAACAGTCTCTCTCATAAAGCTAAGTGGCATGAGCATTCACCACCTTATACGGAGCAAGCATCGTGTCATACGCCCCAGATCCAACCAGAGCATTTGCTATGCTGGAAGCGTTCGCAGAATAACTGATCGTAACGCCGTCAGCGCTCTCACTGGTAACACCGGCAGATACTGCCAGCACACCTTCCGTGATTGCCCGAACTGCTTCTACGAGATCAGGAGTAGCACCCGCCTCATACCCAGCGGTATATACCACAGAAAGACCGCCCCAGTTTGGTGTCCACATATGTTCTTTGCGTTTCACCAGTCCGTCGCGCCGCCAGGAATAATCTGTATCCGGAATGACTGCTCCGTCTTCTGTGATAGATGTGATTCCGCTGATGTATCCAGCCGGGAGCTTGAGCATGTTACTGCCGCCGTTCGGATATGCCGTGCACGTCGCCGATGGACTGATGTGCCATCCGCAGCGGTTCCGGATCGCCTGAGACGCTGCCAGCAGGGCAGTTTCCACACGCGGGTTAGTGGCATAAACACTGCCGGTCATGGTATTGAAAGACGCAACGCTGACGATCGGCGTCAAAGTTGCCATCTCATAGCCCCATGGCGTCATCATTTCTGATCACCTGCCTCCGCTGCTTTCTTATTCTTCGCCGGTCTTTTCGCCTTATTGGCGGGAGCTTTAGCCGTTTTAGGCTTCGGCTCCTCAACCAAGACGGCACCGGGATATAATGCAAGGTCTTCATCTGCAATCTGATAAGTCCGATTGCCGTACTTGTATATCTTCAGTGCCATATACGTACCTCGCTTTAGGTCGTAGTGACCTTGACGATCTTAGAAAAGCCGGCCGGGCGTCTGACTGCCAGGGCAAGCCTTTCCTCGCATCTGATGGTCATAAGGTTCTTGACGAAATCGTCCTCATTGGTATTCGTTGCCTCAACAGAAACACCGCCGTTTGCAACGACAGAAGCACAAGGCTTGAAAGCACCGACTACGATCGTACCTGCTGCAGTTGCAGTAGTAACGCAGACCGGAATACCCCACAGGTTCGGGATGTCCTGACCGCCAAAGAATCCGCCGCCATAGTAACGATACTCGCCATCCTTTGCGACTCTGAGGCTGTACCAATCTGCAGGATTGATCAGGATGCCGTCAGCAGGAAAACCGCTGTCGTTCTGCACATCCATTGCCTCATGAAGAATCAGGTCAGCGATATCAGTTGCAGTGCTGGAAGCGGTCCAGCTGGTTGTATCTGCTCCAATGCCGGAAGTGCCAAGCAGGTCAGTGACAAGCTTATTCTGAACAGCGAGGCCATGCTGATACAGCAGCCTGCCGTCTACAGCGGAATTAAGGAAGGCATAGTCGTTGATATACTCATCAGATTCCCTGATGAAGCTCGCAACCTTTGCCAGGGAAACAGTGATCGGAGTCGGATCTGCGAAATGAACCTGTGGCTTCTTAGCACCTTCTGCAGTAACTGCCGGAGCGCCTTCAATCGCGCCCTCTCTCAAGAAAACGAGAGTGGAACCGGAAATAGTCTCAGCACCAAACAGATCACGAACGACCAGCGGAGTTCTTGCAGCTTCCACAACGTTCCTGTCATAAGTGGTTGCAAAGGCAGAGACGCCGGAAGTGGTCGGAGTTTTCTGGATATCTGTTGCAGCCTTGAATGCAGGTGCAATGATCTGGAACCTCTTCCCGATTTTCTCAGTTTTGACTACTTCAACAAAATTCTCACCAAGTGTTCTGGGCATAATCTTTACATCCTCCTTATCTGCCTGATCTTCGGACGAACCGAAGGATTTAATGAGTTTCTCTGCCTGATCTGCAGCGTCTACATCCGCCTGAGCATCTTCTACAGCCTTAATGGCAGCGTTCAGCTCATCAGCTGTCTTGTCTTCTTTTTCCATTACTGTCTCAAGGCTCTTCTTTGCCTCATCCAGTTTTTCTTTAAGAGTCATTGTTCATTCCTCTCTTTCTAAATACTTTTTTGCAGTTACCATGAGCTCTTTGATCCTCTTCTGCTCCTCATCGTTGACCGTATCCGGTTCCTCCGATTTGGCTTTCGATTCCTCATCAGGCTCATTATCTTCAAGCTCCCCCAGGACGCCCTGCAGGAGCGTGATAGCTTCGCGGATCGCGTCCGCATCCTTCGCGCTGTTGCGCCGGCCAGACTTAACCTCAATCACAGAAGTGTCTGGATTCGCCGGATACATCACAAGGCTGACTTCGTGAATGTTCAGTTTGCGGAGCTCATTCGCCTTGCGGCCGTCTTCCAGCTCAACCTCTCCCTCATCCAGTACGTCATAAGCAAAAGAGAACTTGCACAACCTTCCATCACTGGCAAGCTGGCGAGCTCTCTGTGCCTCTTCCGTATCATCAAATGTTGCTGTAATTTTCAAACCATGATCATCCTCTTCCAGCTCAGTAACTGTTCCGATAAAGGACTTCAAATCCATGCTGTCATGGTTCCAGAGGAGAGGGAGCGTCTTCCCTTCTGCCTCGATCTGTGCGATGCTGTCCAGGAATGCTCCCTTTGCAATCACATCTCCATAGCTGTCCGGCTCCCTGATCCACGTGCTTGCATAGCCCGTGATGGATCCGTTGCTCTTTATTTCAAAAGTTTTAGTTTTGATCATCTGTATCACCTCACATCACTGTGATTTCAAGAATGCAATGGCAATTTGCGCATTCCTCAACATCCAAATTGTCAACGTCTCCCGGCCACATGGCTCCATTACTGAACGGTTCATCATACGGCACTGTTTCGCCATTCATCATGGCGTGGCTGGCTCTCGGATTGTTGGATGTGACCACCCATGTCTTCCAGATCTGCTGACCTTCGCGCTTGTTCTGCCTGCACGCTTCCATCATCGTCCACGCA
>CACWYF010000158.1 GCA_902765035.1 uncultured Eubacteriales bacterium | reverse complement strand
GAACCCGCATGCCATCACCGCCTTTCAATACCATGATAACCGGAAAGATTGAGGAAAGATTGAACTTCCCTGAAGTATTTCTTCTGTCAAGTATACCATAGAACGATCTGATTGGCCAGATGACTTCGGATACTGTGGCTTCCTGCCGGCGTCATCCATCTTTGAATCATTGCTTGCCAGTAAGAGTCTTGTCCAGTATTACAGCGATGAAGGCGCAGCTCGTTGCTCACTATTAATATTCCAAATGTGTTTTCGCGGAAAATGACACATGCTTGAACATCAAACCATTATGATTTATAATACGGGATGGATGGTAACACAGATTACAGCTGAGGTAAAATCATGATCGAAATGCGTTTGTTGGAAATCCTGTCCGCCTTCGCGGAAGAAGGCACTCAGGCCGCGGCCGCGGAGAAGCTGCACATGAGCCAGCCTCCGCTCAGTGCCCAGATCAAAAACCTTGAATCTGAGCTTGATACGGTACTTTTCATAAGAGGCAAGAGACGGCTCAAGCTGACAGAATCAGGCCAGCTCCTGTACAGAAGGGCCAAGGACATCCTGAGCCTTGCAGACAGGACGCAGGCTGAGATCCTTTCGATGGGCGAAGGCATGAGAGGGACTATCGCTATCGGCCTGGTCGAGGGTATGGCCCCGGATATCGCGGCTGAGTGGTTCGCGGGATTCATGAAACTGCATCCGAACGTGAGATTCAGGATCCTCGACGGAAGCACTGATGACCTGCTTGAAAAGCTCCGCAGCGGCATAGTGAGTCTTGCGGTGATCACATCGCCGTGTGACAATTCCCTGCTGCACAGCTTTCATGTGGGCGAGGAGAAGATGACCGTCATCATGAGCAAGGAACACCCTCTCGCTGCAGACAACGGCAGGAAGGTGAGGATCAAGGACCTTGTCGGGGAAAATCTTATCGTTCCGAGCAGAAGAGCCCTGATCGATACCATTTATAAATGGTTCCGGGGTATAGGGGCTGAGCCTAAGATAGTCTGCGAAATGGACAGCTATCTTGATGCTGCGGCACTCGCCGGAAGGCAGGTCGGCCTCAGTATATATCCGAGAACAGCGTACATCCCTAACGAGTCGCTTGTGTACAAGGAGATAGCAGGTAAAGATAAAAAAATGGAGTATCTGTTCGTGTGGCGGAAGGGGCATCCGCTTCCGACTATCGAGGAGAGATTCATTGACTTCGTAAAGGGAATGATAGCAGAGTCCGAAGCGGAGTAAAGCTCAGAAGCAGAGCAGATCTCTGAAGCAAAGCAAAGCTTATGACAAATGCTCTGCTGCATTGTGCTGACACATGATCTGCGGCACAGGCAGACAGAAGAATGACAGAGAGGGCGTTCAGATTTACGGCCCTCTCTTTTCATATGCACATATTCAGGGCTCTTTCTATTCATATGCAGAAGATATGACAGGGCCTATGATATACGTATTTTATTTGAGAAACCCCAAGGTTTATCTTTGAAATATGTTTTTACTTTGATCTGCAGACAAATGTCTGCATACAGAAAGGGGTGACTGGAATGAGTACGGTATCTGACTATTTCGGATCAATGGTTTTTGACGACAAGGTAATGAGATCGATGCTTTCAGCTGATGTCTATCACGCAATGAAGAAGACGATCAATCAGGGGAATTCCCTGAATCCGGAAGTAGCTAATGCTGTTGCTCAGGCCATGAAGAACTGGGCGGTGTCCAAGGGAGCCACACACTTCACACACTGGTTCCAGCCTCTGAACGGAGTCACCGCTGAGAAGCATGACAGTTTTATCCAGGGATCGCCTGACGGAGGGGTCATCATGGACTTTTCCGGCAAGGAACTCATCAAGGGTGAGCCGGATGCATCATCATTCCCATCGGGAGGCCTCAGGGCTACTTTCGAGGCAAGAGGATATACCGCATGGGATCCTACATCATACGCTTTCATAAAGGGCAAAACGCTTTGCATACCTACAGCTTTCTGTTCATACAGCGGGGAGGCTCTCGATGAGAAGACCTCGCTCCTGAGATCGATGGATGCTCTGAACAGGCAGGCTCTGAGGGTGCTTCACATCATCGGTAATGATTCGGTGAAGAGGGTGGATGCAGTTGCAGGAGCGGAGCAGGAGTACTTCCTGGTGCCGCTGGAGCTGTATGAAAAGAGACCGGACCTCAGATTCACGGGAAGGACTCTGTTCGGAGTCATGCCTCCCAAAGGGCAGGAACTTGATGATCACTATTTCGGACCGATAAAGCCTGAGATCACAAGATTCATGGAGGAACTGAATGATGAGCTGTGGAAGCTCGGGGTATATGCCAAGACTGAACACAATGAGGTAGCTCCATCACAGCACGAGCTGGCCTGCATATATTCCAAGGTAAACGTTACGACCGATCAGAACCAGCTTGTCATGGAGATGATCAAGAAGGTCGCGGAAAGCCACGGGTTCGTAGCTCTGCTGCATGAGAAGCCTTTTGACGGCGTGAACGGAAGCGGCAAGCACAACAACTGGTCGCTCTCGACAGACAAGGGCGGCAACCTGCTGTCTCCGGGAGATACTCCTCATGACAATGCACAGTTCCTGCTCTTCCTCTGCGCAGTCATAAGAGCGGTGGATGAGTATCAGGATCTTCTCAGGATATCTGTAGCTTCTGCAAGCAATGACCACAGACTCGGAGCAAACGAGGCTCCTCCGGCTGTCATATCCATTTTCCTCGGGGATGAGCTGACTGAAGTACTTAAGTCTATCGAGGAGGATGAGCCTTATGAGAAGCATGAAGAAGTCCTGATGAAGCTCGGAACAGCAGTGCTCCCGGGATTCAGCAGAGACAATACCGACAGGAACAGGACTTCGCCTTTTGCCTTCACCGGCAACAAGTTTGAATTCAGGATGCCGGGCTCGATGAGCAGCATAGCGTTCCCGAATGTCATCATAAACAGCGCAGTCGCAGATTCGCTTGAGTATTTTGCAGGCCGTCTCGAGGGAACAGAGGATGTGGCCAGAGACGTATATGACCTTGTAAGGGAGACTCTGAGAGATCACGGAAGGATCATATTCAACGGCGACGGATATACGGATGAGTGGATCGAAGAGGCGGAAAGAAGGGGACTCTCCAACTACAGGACGACTGCAGACTGCGTGCCTCATCTTACAGATGAGAAGAACGTCGCCATGCTCACAGCCCAGGGAGTCTTCTCCAGGACGGAGCTTGAGTCAAGGTGCGAGGTAATGCTTGAGAACTACTGCAAGACCATCTGCATCGAGGCGAAGACTATGAGGTCCATGGCGGTAAAACGCATCGCGCCGGCGATCGAAAGCTACTCCGCAGAGCTGGCAAGAAACGCATCGGACAAGAGACGCCTTATACCTGACCTTGAATGCAGGTTCGAGGCGAAAACGGTCAGATTCCTGTCGCAGCAGACTGACCGCATATACGAAGATGTCGATGCCATGGTATCTGTACTCGAATCTCTCAGCGGAGAGGATTACTGCTCGGATGCAGGTGTGATACGTGACAGACTGCTTCCTGCTATGGCGCAGCTGAGAAAGGACAGCGATGCTGCCGAAGCCGTGACATCAAAGAAATACTGGCCTCTTCCTAACTACGGACTTCTCATGTTCGGAGAGAAGTAAGGAGGCTCAGCATGTGCACGATAATGACAACGACCGGAAGCCTCACGACCGTACCTGAATTTGAAGAGGCTTTCGCACTTACAAAATACAGAGGCCCGGATGATACCAGGATCATCAGCATTGAATGGATGGAACAGGTATCTTCGACAGAGACAGGGATCCCTGTCAGCTGCCCTAAGGGCATCATGGGCTTTCACAGGCTGTCCATAATGGGGCTGACGCCGGAAGGCATGCAGCCGTTCGTAAGAAACGGATGCAGCGTCGTCTGCAACGGCGAGCTCTATGGATTTGAATCAATGAAAAAGGAACTGGAACAGA
>CACWYF010000157.1 GCA_902765035.1 uncultured Eubacteriales bacterium | reverse complement strand
AAGCATTTTCAAGGCTTTCAGCTGCTTGCGCTAAAAGAGCCCGCCGCCAGGCGGGCAAGTTAAGAGGCTGCCACACTTTTTATTGTGCGACAGCCCCTTGCAGTGCTGTATTAAGAGTCAGTTATGGAATGTGACGATCAGAACCGTCTCCCATGTCATTACTTCGCGAACTTCTTTGCTACCTTGCTGCCCTTGAGTCTGATCTTGATCTCTCTTGGCAGTGCGTACGGCAGGATAGCCTTGAGCTTGCCGTCCTCTGCGGAGAACATTCTGGATGCCTTCGGATGGTCTCTTTCGAGCTTGATAGCATCGAATTCGCACCTTGTGGTGCAGAGTCCGCAGCCGATACATCTGTTGACGTCGACTGTTGTCGCTCCGCACTTGAGGCATCTGTTGGCCTCTGCTCTGATCTGTACTTCTGTCAGCGGCTCTCTGAGGTCATGCCATGTCTTGGTCGGATCTCCGTCTCTGTGACCCGGCTTCTGTCTAGGCATGTTGTCATAGCTCTCTACCAGGATGTCATCTCTGTCGAGCTCGATGATCTCTCTGAGGTCACGTCCTACTGTCAGTCTGTTAGCTCCCTGATCCTTGTGTACGTATCTGTGGAGCGAATCTGCGATAGGTCTGCCGCATGCGATCGCATCGATAGCGAACTTCTGGCCTGTTACGATGTCGCCGCCTGCGAAGATGTCTTCTTCTGCAGTCTGCAGTGTTACAGGGTCAGCAACGATCATGCCTCTCGGACTGATCTCGACCTTTGTGCCCTCGAGCATCTTGCCGTAATCAGGCTTCTGACCGATGCAGAAGAGGATAGTATCGCACTTCGCTTCTTCTGTTACCTTCTCGTCAAACTTAGGGTCGAATCTACCCTCTTTGTTCTTGACGCTTACGCACTTATGGAACTTGATTCCTGTGACCTTGCCGCCTTTTGTCTTGATCTCTACAGGGCCCCAGCCGCCATTTACGCTGATGCCTTCCTCTTCGCACTCTGTACGGTCCTCGATTCCCATAGGGAGTTCATCATATCCCTCGAGAGCATACATGAATACGCTTTCAGCTCCGGCTCTTACTGCTGATCTTGCTACATCAGCACCGATGTTTCCGCCGCCGATGACTACTACGTTGCCGCTGAGCTTTCCTGCCTTAGGCAGCTTGTCATTCATGAGAGCAACTTCGTCTTCATTGATAATTCTCATGAAGTCGATACCGCTCATTACGCCCTTGGCATCTGCGCCAGGTACGTCGAGCTTGCCGCCGCTCTGGAGGCCTGCTGCGATGTAGAATGCTGCATAGCCCTGATCTCTCAGCTGCTGGATGGTGACGTCCTTACCTACTTCGCATCCTGTTACGAATTCAACGCCCATCTCCTTCATGACTTCGATCTCGGCGTCTACAACGTCTTTCTCAAGTCTGAATGAAGGGATTCCGTATCTCAGCATTCCGCCGAGTGCCTTCTGCTTTTCGAATACTGTTACAGGATAGCCTCTCTTGAGGAGATAGTATGCTGCGGAAAGTCCGCCAGGACCGGCTCCGATGATAGCCATCTTGTATTCATCGCCCCAGAATCCGCCAATTTCCTTGCCGCATTCAGGAATGAATCTTCCTTCTGCCTTCAGTTCCTGTGCAGCGATGAACTTCTTGATCTCATCGATGGCAACAGGCTGGTCGATGGTACCTCTTGTACATCTGTCCTCGCATCTTCTGTTGCAGACAGCTCCGCATACTGCAGGCAGCGGGTTGTCCTGCTTGATCAGCTCAAGAGCTTCTCTGTATCTGCCCTGATCTGCCATGTTGATGTAGCCCTGTACTGACAGGTTGGCCGGACATGCAGCCTTGCATGGGGATGTACCTGTCTCGTAGCAGTTGATCTTAGCATCTTCTCTGTAGTTCTTGTTCCACTTCTCAGGTCCCCACTTAACTTCATTAGGAAGCTCTGTCAGCGGATACTCAACAGCCTGGCCGTTCTTTCTGCACAGTTTCTGTCCGAGCTTGGCTGCGCCTACCGGGCAGATCTCAACGCACTTGCCGCAAGCTACGCACTTGTTGTGGTCAACATGTGCTCTGTATGCTGAAGCAGACATGTTAGGAGTGTTGAACAGCTGTGATGTCTTGAGAGCGTTGCAGACTGTATTGGAGCAGTTGCATATACCTACGATCTTGCCCTCACCGTCGAGGTTGGTGATCTGGTGTACATATCCTGCCTTCTCAGCCTTGAGAAGTACATCCATTACCTCTTCATAGGTTGCATATCTTGCATCCTTGTGTGTCTCAACGAGATACTCTGCCATGTCGCCGACAGCGATGCACCAGTAATCTTCGATCTCGCCGCCGCCTTCGCCTCTGATTCTCTGCTGTCTTCTGCATGAACAAACATCAAGGCAGTACTTGTCATATTTCTTGAGCCAGTATGAAAGCTTCTCGTAAGAGATGGCTTCACTCTTGCCGTCGATAGCCTTCTCGACAGGAATAACGTGCATTCCGAGTCCGCCGCCGCCTTCAGGCACCATGTGTGCAACCTTGCCTACAGGAACCATCGATGCGTAGTGGAAGAATGTGGCTATTTCAGGATGCTCTTCCATGAGCTTGCCTGTCATCAGCATGTATTCGCCGGATCCTACGACCCACTTCGGTACGAAGTACTGCTTTTCATTCTTGGCATTCTCGCGGTCATACTCCAGGAGACCCTTCTGGCAGATGCCTTCTGCCATGTTGAGAGCCTCAGTGATTGACATATCATTTCTCTTGGCCAGTTCTGCAACTGTCAGCTTGGCAGTTCTCTTTTTCTTGAAGCTGAGCATGAACTTAACTTCATCTGTTGTGAGAAGCTTGTCCAGAAGCCAGAAATCAGGTTCATCATTGGCAATCTTTTCAGGCTTGCCGGACATTCCCAGATCATCTGTGATCATGGCAGCAAGCTTTCTTATGAGCTCTTCACGCTCCTTGTCATCCATCGGATAAGTTTCCGGCAGATAATCCCAGTCATTAAAGAAATAGTCTTTAAATCTTTCCGGTACCATAATACTTTCCCTCTCCTTAATAGTTTCAATCTACACAACTATCTGCGGGAAGGTCATCCCAATCCAATTGATGTTTTACAAACGGTCAGAAAAGTACATGGAAAAGCATATTCCTTCAGCTCTGAAAAAGAATAAAAGATCTCTGCGACGCAATATGTCTTGCAGAGATCTTTTTATATTGTCATATTGAAGTGCAGATGCTACATTTCCGTGTTCAGAAGTTCTGTGTCGATCGGATATCTTCCGAAGATCCTTGCTGCATCCATCATAGCCTGCAGGTTCTCAGCAGGTGTATCCATCGGTGTCTGGCAGCCTGATGTCAGTGTGAAGCCGTTAGGCGAATCCCATGCCTTGCGGATGCACTCCTTGCTTGCTCTCAGTACGTCCTGAGGTGTGCCGAGCCTGATAACATCTACAGGAGGGACATTGCCCTGGATAGCCATGTGAGGTCCGAGGACTTCCTTGGCTTCTTCGAGGTCCTCGATGTTGTCGAGACCGAAGCATCCGATGCCTGTATTGTTGAGGTCTTCCCACAGCTTGCGGGAACCGCCGCAGATGTGAAGTCCGCATCCGCCGCCGTTCTTCTTGATGAAGTCGACATTGTGCTGGAAGTACGGCAGTGAGAACTCGCGGTACTGCTTGACTCTCAGAAGTGAAGTGGTGCTGACAGGATCAGCGAATCCTACGCCTACTCCCATCTCGAGCATCCTTGCGATGTATCTCTCGTTGTTCTCTGTGATGACCTCCATCAGCTGCTTGACCTTGTCAGGCTTCTTGATCATTCCGATCAGAAGGTTCTCTGTTCCTACTACCATTGCAGCAATGGTGAAAGGACCGGTAACGGTTCCGCTTACAGGGACCTTGTCGCCGAGGTTCTCCTTGACCATCTTGAGACCCTTGAGGATGATCGGAAGTCTTCCGTCCTTGTCAACATCTACGAGCTTTGCCTGATCAACGTCATCGAGACTTGCAAGAGCCGGTGTCTCAAGCTGTGCGATGTTGTGATCGTAGTACTTGATCTTGGATCCCATAGCCTCTGCCATTCCGCGGAGAGTTGTCGAAAGTCCTGCTCCGTCTGAATGGAAAGTGTCATATATGTACTGCTCGAGTTCGAGCATCTTCTCTGATGAAAAATAGTAGTCCTTTACCTTGAGTCCAATCATCGGAGCGAGCGTCTCTCCTGTATCGATGCAGCACATGATGCGGTCTACTTCCTTGCCCTCGCTCAGAAGTCTGTCTCTTTCGATCGCGGTCAGCTCATCCTTAGGTATCTCAAGTCCGTGACCATACTGTTCAATAATATTCATATTTACCTTTTACCTCTTGATAGTTTTATTCTGCTGCAGAGAACCTGTATCCCTGCATAATCAACCAATCGATTATACAACTGAGTGATGCCGGACGCTACACGCCCGGCACCACTATAATTATTATTTATGAGGAGGTATATTAGTCGTTTACTACCTTGTTCTGCTTCCAGTCCCACTTGCCCTTGAGAGTGATCTTCTCGTACCAAGGAACGAAGTATGAAAGGATAGCGAATCCTGCAAGCAGGAAGAGGTACCAGTTCTTCGGGATGATGTCCAGAGGGCTTACTCTTCCTTCACACATGCTTGCTACTACGAGGAACTGAGCTCCGTAAGGGATGAGTCCCTGCATGATACATGTGAACATGTCGAGGATGGAAGCTGTCTTTCTAGGGTCGATGTCATACTTCTCACTGATCTCTCTTGCCATAGGTCCGTCAACGATGATAGCAACAGTGTTGTTGGCTGTAGCCATATCTGTCAGAGCTGCAAGTACGGAGAGTCCGACCTGTGCTGACTTCTTGCCCTTGAATGTCTTGGACAGCTTGTCGATGAGCCAGTTGAGTCCGCCGTAGTGCTTTGCCATCTCAGCGATACCGCCGCAGAGCATTGACAGGAGGAATACTTCGATCATTCCCTGGAATCCTGCCCAGATCTGTCCTGCGAAATCCATGAATGTGATGTCGCCGTAAGCCATTCCGATGATTCCTGCTGCGAAAATACCGATTGTCAGTACCAGGAATACGTTCATTCCGATAAGAGCAAGAACGAGTACGAGGATGTATGGGATAACCTTGATGATATCATATCCGCCAACCTCGAGAGCCTGAGCTGTTTCAGGTCTTCCGAAGATGATGAGCAGTACGATTGTAACTACTGCTGCAGGAAGTGAGATCCAGAAGTTTGTTCTGAACTTATCCTTGAGCTCAACCTTCTGAGTTCTTGTTGCTGCGATAGTTGTATCTGAGATCATTGACAGGTTGTCTCCGAACATAGCTCCGGATACTACTGCTGCCATAACGAGCGGCAGGCTGAGTCCGGCCTTGTCTACAACACCCAGAGCGATAGGTACGAGAGCTCCGATGGTTCCCATTGATGTACCTGTTGCTGTTGCGAGGAATGCTGCGATAACGAACAGTCCTGCTGTAAGAAGTGATGCAGGGATGATCGAAACACCCATGTTAACTGTTGCATCAACACCGCCCATAGCGCCTGCTACTGCTGAGAAAGCGCCTGCGAGCAGGTAGATCATGAGCATAGCCATAACGTCTTCGTTAGCTGCGCCTCTTGCGAAGATCGAGAAATTCGCATTGATTCCTGCCTTGTAGTTCATAGCGAAAGCTACAAGTACTGCGATAAACATTGCTACTACTGCAGGGAACTGGTAGAATGCCATCTCTACGCCCCTGGACTGCAGAATGATTCCTGCGCCGAGGTAGATGATGATGAATACCGCGAATGGTATAAGAGCCAGTCCGCTGCTTCTTCTTTTCTCTTCCATTTTGAAAAAAACTCCTTTAATATAAAAACTCCTTAAAACCAAAAGCCGCGCCCTCTTCAGACACGACTTACCTATTTTAACGCTGCAGATACCGGGTGTTAAATAAGTTAAATCAATAACCCAGTGCAAAAAATACCCGTTGGTCAATAATTGTGTTTTCCGCCCACACAAAGTAAATTAAAATCGGGCGAAACAACAAATTCCGCCCGAAACGCAGTAATTGCAAGCTTTGTATTTATTCTATCAATAGAGGAGTTATCTTCTCAGAAGCTCCCACGCCTTGGACTTCTCTATCCTTTCCGCCGCAGTGAGCCGTTTTTTGACCAGTTTAAAATCTATCTTCAGATCACCTCCGGATATTGCTACCGGTATCTCATCATCGAAAGTATACAGGTGGTTCAGATCATTCTCCTCAAACGCATACACAGTAACCGTCTCCTTCTCAGGATCAACAAGCCAGTACTCGCTGACTCCGACACTGAAGTACTTATTGAGCTTGATGAGCATATCCTTGCGTCTGCTGGACGGTGACATGACCTCCATGACAAAGTCAGGCGCGATGACTTCCGGGGCAGGTTCACCCTCTTTCCTCTCGCTTTCACATACGACCATCAGATCAGGCTGCACTCTTGTAGTCTTGCTGTGATCAAATTCGACATCCAGAGGCGCAACATATGGCATACAGTGATGGCCGTGAGCAGCAGCATAAGTATCCATAATCAGGGCTACGCTCATGATGATTGACTGGTGTATCGACGTCGGCGATGCCATATCATAGATCACACCGTCGATAAGTTCCACCCTGATCTCATCAGGGATTTTATCAAGATCATCAGTTGTATAGTCGCCCTGCTTTCTTACCGGTATCTTATACCTCGGATGTACCGGAAGCCCTTCTTCAGATATCTCATATACACCTCCGAAAGCATCCGTGGTGTCAGTGGTCTTCGGATCTCCTGTGCCGAACAGGTCATAAGCCGGACCGGATTCCTTCACGACTGTCACCCCATAGCCGCTTATGTCAGTATATACATCGTACCTGCTCTTATCAGCGCGCCGGAAGACTGCCTCAAGTGCTGTCATAGTTTTATAATGAGGCCTGTCGGTCGTTCCCGAAAACACCTTCTGAACGGTAGAGAGAGGAACTCCTGACTTCTCTGCCACCATCTCGTATGTGTAGTGAAGCTTTTTCCTCGCTTCTCTCATTTCTTC
>CACWYF010000156.1 GCA_902765035.1 uncultured Eubacteriales bacterium | reverse complement strand
TGGTGGAGACGGTGGGAGTCGAACCCACGTCCAAGAGTATTTCCGGAAGACTTTCTCCGAGCGCAGCCGGGTATTTGATTTTACATGATGAGCGTCACACGGCAGACTCACATCATGCTATCCCGTAGATACTCTTACGATGCCGGGCGGTCACGCAAGAGTTTTTCTGCATAAATGATGCCGGATCCTGTGCCTGCAGACGAACTCAGGCCGACACGCGGGGCTGAACTATGCAGCCAGTGCGAAATTGTTGTTTGTTTTAGCGTTTCTTTTTAACGGGTACTTTTTACGTGGATCACCACCACAGCTCGCTTATCCTCGTTCCACGCACCTGTCGAAACCAGTACGTCCCCACGAGTTACTGCAGATGTTTTTCTGTAGAATCATTATTATAGCCACCTGCAGTATTTTGTCAAGTAATATCTCGGTTTATTATTCGCTAGCGGAAATCGGCGATTTCCACTCCTTCTGAGCGGACGATATCACGGAAATGCTCCATCTGCGCCTTGTCAGGAGTGCTGAATTCCGGATGGTCGTATGGCATGCCAAGGGCCTCGTATTTGATCTGCCCGTATCTGTGATAAGGCAGCAGCTCCATGCGGGCATGCGGCAGATGTCTGTGCACGTACTCTGCGGATGCTCTGATGTTTTCGTCATCATCATTCAAGCCGCCGATGACCGGTATCCTGATCACGATCTCAGGTCCGTGTCCGTCATTTCCGGTCCGTCCCTCTGCATCGGCGATTTTGCATATATCTAAATCTGTTTTACTGAAAACTGCCAGGTTTGCTATATTCTCAAGAATCTTTTCGTTTGATACTCCCGTATATTCAAGGTGCTTCTCAGAGTCGAACATCTTGAGATCCATGAATATGAGATCCATGCGCGCCAGGATATGGGCGACCCTGTCCCAGTCGAACATGCCGCACGTCTCGATGTCCATGCTGTAGCCCATATCATAAATCTCCCGGCTCATGTAGTCGAGGAACTCAGTCTGAGATGTGGCTTCTCCTCCCGAGAATGTGATGCCTCCGCCGCTGTATGAGTAGAACAGCCTGTGCTTCTGGATCTCCTTCAGCACGTCGTCAGCATCTGTCAGAGTGACCATACGGGCCCTTGCATCCGCCGGACATACGTCAGCGCACTTTCCGCACGCGATGCACCTTTCCCGCTCAGCATTCAGATTGATCCCGATACCCTGCGGACATGCTTCCGCACAGGCGCCGCAGCCTATGCACTTCCTCTCATACCACCCGATAACAGGCGCCGCAGTGAAGCCCTCAGGATTGGAGCACCATCTGCACCTGAGCGGGCAGCCCGCCATGAATATAGTTGACCTGATGCCGTCCCCGTCATTAACAGAGAACGGCTGGACCTGCATTATATAACCTTTCATCAAAACTCTGTATGTGCGTTTCTCGCCATGATGGAATCCTGCATTTCCTTCGACAGGTTGGTGAACTGTGCGCTGTATCCCGCGACTCTCACCAGCAGGCTCCTGTACTTCTCAGGATGCGCCTGTGCATCCTTAAGAACATCGTTGGATATCGTGTTGAACTGAACGTGGAACCCGCCGAGGGCAAAATAGCTCTGCAGCATGGCTCCGAGGTTCGCTCTTCCTCTCTTCGTGGCCACGAGGTCGTGGTTCAGTCTGAGGTTGAGAAGTGTTCCTCCGCTGTGGATGTCGTGCTTTACCTTGGCTGCACTTCTCAGTGCGGCAAGGCATGTCGACTTGTCACTTCCTGTGTATGGTGATACTCCTTCATTGATCGGATCCTTCGCATGGCGGCCTTCAGGTGTTGCTCCGAGGACTTTGCCCGTAGGCAGGTAGTTCGAAATGCCCATGAATGCTGTCACGAAGTGGTTTCCGTATATATCGTCATATTTAGTTACTTCATCATAGAAGAAGTCCGCGAGGTCTCTTGCGATCGAGTCCACATAGTCGATGTCGTTTCCGTACTTAGGGCATGCGAGCGCAAGCTCTCTGAGGTCTTCATATCCTTCCCAGTTATTGTCGATCGCATCGATGATGTCTGCCAGAGTGCACTTCTTCTCTTCAAAGACAAGCTTCTGAATGACTGCGAGCGAGTTGGCTGTTACCGAGAGGCCGACGCCTGTGAATACAGGGCCGATATTGTACTTTGCTCCTCCGTCGACGAGGTCCTTTCCGTTCTTCATGCAGTACTCGTTGCACGCTGACATGAAAGGCCTGTGGCCGATCTCCCTATGGATCTGCTGGGCGGTGCAAAGGCTGATGACTCCGTGCCTTACGAGATATCTGAACTGCTTCTTCCACGCTTCGAGGATCTCATCCATCGATTCAAAGGTCTTCGGGTCCTTCTCAGGGAGAGATACCTGCTCGCCGCTGAGACGGCTGCAGCCTCTGTTCAGTGCGAACTCGAGAGCTGCGGCAAAACTGATGCTTGCCGCTGAAGTCCACTCGAAGGTTTTGCGCGAATGAGGAACTACGCATCCGCAGTTGTTCCAGTCTCTTGCGTCCTTAGGCTCGTATCCGAGGTTGGAAAGCATCTGGTATCCCGTGCGGTCGCCGTGGATAGCCGGGAATCCGCATCCGGTGGATACGAGTTCGGTCACGGCCTCCATGAATTCAGGCGGGCAGTCCGGATGGATCCTGCAGCTGAGTGTAGGCTGGTGTGTCATGCACTCTCTTGTCGCCTGGATCGCCATATATGATACATCGTTGGTGGCATCTGATCCGTCGACCTTAGTGCCGCCTACGGTGAGGTTCTCGAAATTGGTGTATCCTGCGAAGAAGCTGGCCGTGTTCTTGGAGATGGTCCATGCCCATTCGCTGTACTTGAGCCACAGGCACTCGACAAGTTCGAGCGCTGCATCGTAATCTATGAGGCCTGCTTCTTTATCCGCCTTGTAATACGGATACATGTACTGGTCGAATCTGCCCGGGTTCCATGCAAGAGGATTCTCTGCGATGATGCCGCCGAGCTGCACGAACCATACGAACTGGACGGCCTCTCTGAATGACTTAGGCGGCTGCTCAGGGATCCTTGAGCATACGTCGGCGATTTCCTCGAGCTCCTTCTTCCTGACCGGGTCAGTCTCCTCAGCCGCCATCTCTGCAGCCCTGGCAGAATAACGTCTTCCGAGTGTGATCATCGCGTCAGCGATCAGCACCATCGACTTGTAGAAGTTGATTTTCTCCTTCTCTGCCGGGATCGCTTCGTCGAGCTCTGCCATATAAGCCTCGGCCTCGGCTTTGATCCCGCCATACCCTTTCGGCAGAAGGACGTCAATATAGTCGGCAGAGATCTCGCCGATTCCGTTACGCCACTTGGAGTCAGTATCGAGGAATCCGGTGTCCACGCCGATCTTCTTCGTTGCCTCGGAAGTCCTTGCCAGGAAGGCCTCCTCAATAGACTTTCCCTTCCAGTAAGGGAAGATATTCTTCCTGATGAACTCAGTCTGTTCAGGTGTCACATCATATGGATCCTGTCCCCTTTCAGGGAAAGTGTCGATCTCATCATTGATCCAGAGCCATCCGAATTCAGGAGTAAGGATCGCGCATTTGCGGTACTCTCCGCTTGTTCCTACGATCAGCTCACCCTCCCAGATGTTTACCGACAGCTCATTGCATGTATCATTGAAAGCCTGCGCAACCCTCAGAATGTGCGGCTGCCCTTCAGTCCTCTGGAAGGACTTGGTGTAGCTCCACGCACGCTCGTATGAGATGTGCGGCTTGGTGTTTACGTAGTTCTGTCTTATCTTCTCAACTCTTGGTGTGATAGGCATTGTATTTCCCCTTTTCTGCCGTACAGCCTTATATATCCCCTCCGGTATATCAGCTTTTCTCTGTCCCATAATTTCCACAATTTTACTTCATGCCCGCTGATAATTCAATCGAGTAGGGGCTAACTCGTAGCCCCTCTCACACCACCGTACGTGCCGTTCGGCATACGGCGGTTCAACCCAATAAATAATAATCTACACAGCTGAGA
>CACWYF010000155.1 GCA_902765035.1 uncultured Eubacteriales bacterium | reverse complement strand
TAAAGCCATACTTGTGATGTTCGTCACTTACGGACTAAGACTGAGCGAGCTCCAGCAGCTGAATCTTTCATCGTTCAACTTCTCAAGAGGGGAATTCAAGATCTACCGCAAGAGGGGCAAAGAGTCCGTAATGCCGCTTAACCGCTCTGTAGTAATGGCGGTGACTGATTACATGATCACCGAGAGAAAAGCCGTCATAGCCCAGAATACGGCCTCTGAGGATGCTCTCTTCCTGTCACTTCAGGGCAGGCGCATCACAGAGAGGGCTATACGGGAGCTCGTGAAGAAATATACGTCCATCGCTCTCGGGACTTCCCGCGATGCAGGATACAGCCCGCACAAGCTGAGAGCGACTGCGGCGACATCACTTATTGGCCGCGGCAATTCCATATATGATGTGCAGGCTCTCCTCGACCATGAGCAGGTCACCACTACACAGCTGTATGCACAGCACAAGATGAATGTAAAGCGTGATCTCGTTAACGACATGGAGTGGGAGATAGAGCGCACGGAAGAATAATACGCTATTTTAAAAACTGAAATCATTGCAACGCTCGCGTCCTCGAAAGCTCATTCTGCAATACCTGCGCTTTCTGCGGAATACTCGCTTGTGCAAATGATTTCAGTTTAATCAGAATCAAATCAACTATAATGAATAATACTTACAGAAATTATCTAATAAACGAATTTCACATTGCTCCTGAGGTGCTTGAAGCGGTAGACGCAGCAGAAAAGAAGCTCGCTGAAAGATTCGCAGAACTCGACGATATCTGCGCTGTATGCCAGATGAAAGTGCTGAGAGCATTTCAGGAGAATCATATAAACGCAACTCATTTTGACTGGAGCACCGGATACGGCTATGACGATCCGGGCAGAGCCGCTGTAGAGAGGGTATACTCCTCGATATTCAACACGGAGGCAGCTCTTGTCAGGCCGAATATAGTAAACGGAACGCATGCAATAGCAACTACGCTCTTCGGCATACTCAAGCCGGGAGATGAGCTTCTCGAAGTGACCGGTTCACCGTATGACACACTTGAGACCGTTATAGGCAAGTACAGTGACGGCACTTTCAACGGAACACTGCTTGATTACGGTATCCTGTATAATGAGGTTGCTCTTAATGATGACCTTGACGTGGACCTTGATGCCATCAGAGCAGCTATAACAGACAAGACAAAAGTAGTCGCAATGCAGAGATCCACAGGATACGACTGGAGACCGGCTATATCCATAGACAGCATCCGCAAGGTCACTGAGATGGTGCATGAGATAGATCCTTCGATCATTGTCATGCTCGATAACTGCTACGGAGAATTTGTGGACACGATCGAGCCGACAGACTTCGGAGTCGATGTCATGGCAGGCTCACTTATCAAGAACCCGGGCGGCGGAATAGCTCTTTCCGGCGGATATATCGTCGGCAGGGAAGACCTGATTGAGAAGATCTCCTACAGACTGACATGCCCGGGAATCGGTGCAGAATGCGGACTCACATACGGCCAGAACCGCCACGTGCTGCAGGGAATGTTCCTCGCACCTAAAGTCGTAAATGCGGCAGTCAAAGGCGCGATGCTCGCAGGTGTCGTATATGACAGCCTGGGATTCGAGGTCATGCCGCCTGCAATGGCTCCGAGGAGCGACATCATACAGGCTATCAAGTTCCTTGACCCTGACAGGACCGTTGCTTTCTGCCAGGCTATCCAGGCTGCATCACCGGTGGATGCCTATGTATCCCCGGTACCGTGGGACATGCCGGGCTATCAGGATCAGGTCGTCATGGCAGCCGGTGCATTCGTTCAGGGCTCATCCATAGAGCTCAGCGCGGATGCTCCTCTGAGAGAGCCTTACATCGCATACTTCCAGGGCGGACTTACATATGAGCACTCCAGATACGGAGTCATCAAGAGCCTCGATACGCTGTATAAAAATGGCATGCTGAACATCCAGAACTGACACTGTCATGGAGAACAGAAGAAAAAGATTTGCATACATCAAACTGGCAATACTGATCTTCATCATCGTCGGACTTCCGGTGATACTGTTTTTCACATGCAGGGATACTCTGTTCAACAAGGAATGGCTGGCGAATCTGCCGGAGTTCATCATGCAGTACAAAGGCCATGCTGCTGCCGTACTGACCGGAATGCAGATACTTCAGGTCATCATCTGCATCGTTCCCGGACAGCCGATACAGCTCGCAGCAAGCTATCTGTTCGGAGTTCTGAAGGGATATCTGATCTCTATAGGAGGAGCTTTCATCGGGGCATTCATAGCATTCTACATAGCCAAAGTTCTTGGAAAAGATGCTCTTGAGACAGTATTCGGGGAAGAAAGGGTCAATGACTACCATCGCAAGCTGAACAGCGGAAGAGGGCTGACTGCTGTCTTTCTGATATACCTGATCCCGGGAATTCCCAAGGATCTCGTCGCGTACGTAGCAGGTATATCCAATATGCGGATCAGACCATTCCTGATAGTCTCAACTATCGGAAGATCGCCCGGGATGCTCGGAAGCCTGCTGACGGGATATTTCATCAGCAGACGGAATTATGCAGCGATCGGGGTGCTCGCTGTTGTGACAGCAGTCATCCTGATAATATGCTTCGTCAAAAGAAAGCAGCTTGTGGCAATGCTTGATGATCTCGAAAAGAAGGACGAACAGAATCATCAGTAAAAAGGGGTAATATGGCAAAGAAACAGAAAATAGATAAGACTAATGCGATGAGACAGCTCGATGCTGCCGGTATCGAATATGAAATGGGAGAATACGCTGTAGATGAGTCCGATCTTTCCGGTGTTCACGCCGCTGAAGAGCTCGGAGTGTCCGCTGATGAGGTTTTCAAGACTCTTGTGACGCGAAATGACGATAATAATTTATTCGTTTTCGTCATTCCATCGGCAGCTGAACTCGACCTCAAGAAGGCCGCACACGCTTCAGGCAACAAGAAAATCGAGATGATCCACGTCAAAGAGATATTCGACCTGACCGGATACATCCGCGGAGGCTGTTCTCCTATAGGAATGAAGAAACAGTACCCGACCTACATAGATGAGACGGCAGTTCTGTTCGACAAGATCTACTTTTCGGCGGGCAAAAGGGGAGTCCAGATCATTCTTTCGCCTGAGATTCTCGCTGAATTCATAGGTGCGGAGTTCACTGACCTGACCAAAGAATAACAGCATCGCGTAATGTAAAGCCGTCTTTACATTTTCAGTGCTCTCGTGACGGAGCACTTTTTTCTTGCTCAAAAGTATAGACTGATAACATGATTGATTGTAAAATTGTAAAAATATTTGATAGCAGCAGATCCCGGGACAGGAGGTGTTTAAATGGCTAAACAGATGAAAGATATGGGTTTTGAAACAAGATGCGTGCATGGAGCATATAAGGCTGACAGTGCTCAGCCCCAGAATCTTCCTATAGTCCAGAGCACGACTTACAGATACTATAATGCGCACGATGTGGCTGAGCTCTTCGATCTCGAGAGTCCGAACCATATGTATGCAAGACTCGGAAGCCCGACAGTAGATGCTCTGGAGCAGAAAATGGCGCTTCTTGAAGGCGGCACTGCAGGCATGGCCGCTTCGTCCGGCCAGTCGGCTAATATGATCGCAATACTCAACATCTGCGAAGCCGGCGGGCACATTGTCGCAACCGGAGGCCAATCGGCTGCGGGCATTGGTGGCGGTTATGCCGCTTCTGCAACTGTTACGATCAACGGCGGCTCCATTGAAGCCCATGGCGGCGTGGGCGCCGCAGGTATCGGTAGCGGAAAGTATTGGAACGATACATCTACAACCAGACAAGCTACGGTGTACATTCACGGAGGAACCGTGACAGCGGATACAAAAAGCCCAATGTATAACACCGATGGCAGTGCAGCCATCGGTGGCGGTGCGCATTCTCAGGGATTTGTAACCATTGACGGCGGTCATGTAACCTGGCGCGTTGCCGTAATAGAGTCTTGTCGCCGTCAGAAGCACGAAGAGGCTGAAAACGGC
>CACWYF010000154.1 GCA_902765035.1 uncultured Eubacteriales bacterium | reverse complement strand
TAAATCGTCACCTCCGCCCCGGACTCCCGCGCTTTTTAGATTAAAAGAGAAAGACAGCAGATTAATGTTATAATCAATTCAGAAATCAATTAGAGACCGAAGGAGAACCAAGTATATGTCCAGAAATCATATTGAAAAGGTGACCTGCCCTGGATGCGGGAAGGAAGCTGACTTCACCGTATGGGACAGCGTCAACGTAACACGTGAGCCGGATCTCAAGGAGAAGGTGCTGACAGGAGACCTGTTCAAGTTCACATGTCCTGAATGCGGACACACGACGATAGTCAATTATCCTGTCCTGTATCATGACATGGAGAACAAGATAATGATCTACTTCGTCATGTCGGAAGAAGGATATCAGGCGGCATATGATGCGTGCACTTTCAGCGGCTTCCCGGAGACCGAGGACAACAAGGACATCCTGAAGTCTTTCCGTGAAAATACTCAGGACTATCTGTACAGGATAGTCTTCACACAGAACAGTCTCCGAGAGAAGATCAACATACTCGACAGAGGTAAGGACGACAGGATCCTCGAGCTTATGAAAGTTTTCATGGGCGGATCCCTTCAGAAGCAGCAGCCTGATCTCATGGCGTTCTCACTGTACTATGGATATGACTTCAACGAAGAGTTCTTCGTAGTGCTTGGCAAGGACGGCATCCTCGGTACGGTCAAGCTACCGCAGGATATGTACGATCAACTTTCAGAGTCTCTCAAGGACAAGCTGCCGGATATAAAGGACAGGAAGACCCTTCTCATAAATTCCGAATGGGCAGTTGAGTTTATGAAGTCAATGGATGAGTAGGAAGAATGAATTACATAGTAATAGACCTTGAATGGAATCAACCGCTGTCTCCGCAGCGTATGATAAGAGAGCCGTTCAATCTCGGAGGCGAGATCATACAGATCGGAGCAGTAAAGATAGATAATCTGCAGGAATTGAATATTACTGACAGATATTCTGAGATAGTCAGGCCTGTGTTCTACACTAAAATGAATAAGCATGTCACTGAAGTCACTGAACTGACGGATGACGACCTGATGCAGGGAAGGCCCTTCACAGAGGTATGCGCGGAGTTCCTTGAGTGGTGCGGGGATGACTATTCGTTCATAACCTGGGGCGATGCGGACATTTTTATGCTCGAGGACAACATGAGCATACATGAAATGGATATAGAAGTGCTTCCAGAATGCTACGATGCACAGATAGTGTTTGATGATCAAATCACACAGGAAGACAGGAGCTTCGCGCTTTCATACGCTATGTGGAAGTTCGATATCAAACCGGAGAGAAGCCATGATGCGCTCAATGACGCGATCAATACAGTTGCAGTCATGAAGAAACTGGACTTCTCAGAAGGTCTTGAGGGCTATGAGATATGAATACATTCAACGATACGATCACTCTCTATACAGAGATGAAGGACAATCATCTCAGGGGAACGTACGAGATAACTGCTGAAGACCAGATCGACTGGCGGATCCAGGACAATGTCCGTATCGAGATCCTCCTCAATGCCTCTGATGTAGGCCTGCATGACGTGCTGGTGATCTATTATTATGACGAGGAAGGTAAGGAACACCGAGCTCCGTGGGGAGATGACTATCCGCATGATTCGATCATGGAGATGCTGCTTGAATATAACGATCTGGAATTCACAGTTAAAAAGGGATTATTCGGACCGAAACTGAAATACAGAAAGATCAGTAAAGGAAAATAAATATGAGCCCATTACTCATGAAGGCTGTCATAGCCATTACATTAGCATTATTATTCTACACAATAGGCGTATGGTCTGAGCATCGCGCTAAGGTACTTAAACCAGTACACCTGGTTTTCTTCTGGCTTGGCCTATGTATGGATACCGCCGGTACGGCAATGATGTCCAGACTTGCTGACGGATCAGACGGAGGCCTGATGAGTGCCCATGGCATAACAGGTATGATAGCTATCATACTCATGATGATACATGCAGTATGGGCGACAGTAGTTCTGGTGCGTAAAGATGAGAAGGCCATGCACACCTTCCACAGATTCAGTATTATAGTATGGATCATCTGGCTTATACCATTCGTGCTCGGAATGATGATGGGAATGAGATAGTAATACAGATATGAGACTGTTCATAGCGATCAATCTGAATAACGAGATGAAGGAAGCACTCATGGATATCCAGGATACCATGAGGACTTATGGCGTGCGCGGCAGAGAGACTCCTGAGGAGAACATGCATCTGACACTGGCATTCATCGGTGATTATGATGATCCGTACTACGTGAAGAGCATAGTCGACAGCATTGAGATCAGTCCGTTTGATATATCCCTTAAAGGCATTGGCGCTTTCGGAGATCTGTGGTGGGCCGGCATTGAGGAAAGTGCACCTCTGCAGTCCGTAGCAAGGCGGCTGAGAAGAGCTCTTTCTGAGGCAGACATACCTTTCGACAGGAAAAAGTTCTCACCGCATATCACACTCATGAGGCGTGCTAATGGCAGGCTCTCGGATGCAGCAAGAGAAGAAATGGCTGATCTGTTCGGGGCAGCGATGACGGTCGATCACATCTCGCTTATGCGGTCCGACCGCGGCAAACACGGAATGATATATACGGAGTTGTAGGAACCAAAACCGTACGTTACAGAAAGGGAAGGCAGATGGAAAGTCCTATCGTAAATCTTGATCTGCACGGCATGTTCAGGGAAGATGCCATCAAGGCGATCGACCGTGCACTGAAGAATGCTGATGACTGCACATACCAGATCAAGCTGATCCACGGATACAACCGCGGTACCAGCCTCAAGAACATGATAATAGATGAATACAAGTATCATCCTAAGGTGCTGAGAATACAGCCGGGGGATAACCTTGGGATAACCGTACTTGTATTGCGTGAACTATAGAGAGCAGGGGGACAAACACATGAAAAAGATAGACATTAAAGATTACGCAGGAGATATCCTCAAGGCACTTCCGGGAGGACTTCTCCTGACAACCAAGGCGGATGACAAGGTCAATAGCATGGTCATAGGATGGGGAACCTTCGGCATCAACTGGAGCCGTCCTGTATTCGCTGTATATGTACGCGAGGGCAGGTTCACAAGAGCGCAGCTGGATAAGAATCCTGAGTTCACAGTCAACGTGCCAATGGGCGATTATGACAAGAACATAATCACAGTCTGCGGTGGCAAGAGCGGCAGAGACATAGATAAGGTCTCAGATGCTGGATTGACTCTGGTGAATCCTGAAGTCATCTCTGTGCCCGCAATCAAGGAGTTCCCGCTGACTCTCGAATGCAAAGTGATATATAGACAGCCACAGGAACTTGACCTGCTCCCTGAAGATATCCAGTCAAGGATGTATCCGCAGGATGTGCCGGGAACATATCCTATGGCAAACAGGGATCCGCATGTGACATATTACGGTGAGATCGTTGCAGCATATATAGCGGAGTAAACTCGAAGAATTCTTCAGGAAAGCGGTACTATGAGTGATAAAAGTACAAGCAAATATATCAGTCTTATTCTGAGACATAAGCCTGAAGTTATAGGAATCACCCTGGATGAGCATGGTTGGGCAGTTGTCGAAGACTTGATCAGAGGCGTCAACAGGACACATCCTCTGGATATGGAGACTCTTGAGCGGATAGTTGAGGAAGATGAAAAGCAGAGATATTCATTCAATGATGACAAAACGCTCATCAGAGCGAACCAGGGTCATTCGATACCTGTAGATGTCGAGCTCCCGGAAGTGACACCACCGGATGTCCTGTATCACGGAACCGGGATCAAATATAAGGACTCGATAGACTCACAGGGACTAATTCCTAAATCAAGGCTATATGTACACCTGTCCGGAGATGTGGAAACGGCAAGAAAAGTAGGGCAGAGGCATGGCAAGCCTGTGATATATACCGTGGATGCTGCAGGAATGGCTGCAGATGGCCGAAGAAGACCCGCACATGGACGCCGAGCTCGACGCCTTCATTCAGAAGGAGCGGCGCGAGCTCTCCGGTTCGTTCTGCCGCAGCTGCGGCTA
>CACWYF010000153.1 GCA_902765035.1 uncultured Eubacteriales bacterium | reverse complement strand
GTATCCGCATTTCACGGCGGTTACGGCGACCATCCGCAAGCCTTCCGTGCCGATTTCCGGCCCGATTGATTACGTGGAAGTCGAGACCACCCGTTACAGGAAATAATCCTACGAAAGTTTTTGCCATTTGCCGGTCTTGTATCGGCAAATGGTTTTTTTCTGGAATTTTTCGGGAAAGTGTTGCATTATGCAGAATATTTCTGTATTTTCACGAATACATTTCATTTCAAGGGGTTCAGCCGTTTTGCGATGTGCTGAAACGGGCAAAAAAACGCCCGACCGAAGGGCCGGGTGTGCATATTATATGAGTCAGACTGTATACTCTGTGCGATCCGTGTGGTGGTTCGTGCGCGTAAAATTACTCCTCATCTTCTTCTGCCGGACGGACACAATCCTTCCAGTACTTGTACTCGAAGTACCAGATGGCGAATGTCAGGGCAACGGAGACAGCGATGTTGATCACCGGCTGCCTGTAGAAGACTGCCATCAGGATGACGAATGCTCCGAGCGTTATGCCGAACCACTTGAATGAAAGGATCTCGCCGCAGTATCCCTTAGTGAAAGGCGCCAGCAGGAATATGAACACATAGTAGACTACGAACGACGCAGTGATATATACCGTTTTGGGTATGAGAGCAACTTCGGGTTCAGGCATGAACTCAAGCGCCATGGTGAGATTGCTCAGCGCAAATATGATGAAAATATGTATGATCATGAACGAATTTCCGCTGATGGACATCTCGCGGTCGAGCAGATGATCATACAGAAAGCCGTAACTCATGAACAGGCCGACTACTATCAGGAAAGCGCAGAGAGAGAGGTACAGCCTCATCGGACCGAAATCCCCCTTGAAATATGCCGATATGGATATGATCATCTCGCCGAAGGTGAATACAACATACAGCATTACGCGCTCGGTGAGGTGAGGGAAGTCGACCGCGACGAGGTCGAGCTTCTTGCGCTGGATGATGGTTGCAGCAATGCCGATGACCATAGCGGCAGGTGTGACCGGAAGACCGGTGAAATGGAACACGATCATGCCTGCGATAATGGTCACGACCATAAGGGCCATGACACGGATGAAGAGCAACATGTTGGAGCGCTCCCACGGTGTGCTGTATTCAGGCCTCTTCATCTTGAGAATATACTGCACCATCAGGTTGACAAGGATCAGCATCCATGCAATGTTGTATCTGTAGAAGGAGCTCTCCCACTGAAGGCTGGTCCCGTCAGCCATGTAATACAGAAGATACATGTTTATGAACAGACCAATGTATTCTGAGAACTCATTGTTCCCGTACCTGTTGATGAACAGAGTGGTCATGTACCATATCTGGATCGTGATCAGAGTGCACAGCACATAGGTAAGGTACAGGGAAGGGTCGATAAAACCTCCGCTCAGGTGACCAACAAGTGAATTGTTCCTTCCTATCATATATACGAAGACAAGATCGTATATGAGTTCTATGTATTCTACTTTCTTCTCTTTCTGTTTAAGAAAATCCAGCATTTTGAAATCCCCTCGTTTTGTGACAGTTCACAGCAACCGGCCATGTCCCGGAATTGCATTGCTTTCAACGCTTGAATTATACCGAAGGGAGACATGCAAAACAACGATAAATGCGCACCTACGTCCGTGATGTGGTACAATCATATAGGATGCGGGCAAAACCGCTGTCACAGGAAGGAGGGGAGGATGAGCAGAAATCTCGTCATCTACTATTCGAGACGCGGCCAGAACTATTTTGGCGGCAATATCGTGGATATAGAAAAAGGCAATGCCGAGAAGCTCGCTGAATACATAAGCGAAGCGACCGGTGCAGATGTATTCGAGGTCCGCACTGTGAAGGACTATCCTGAAGACTACACAGAGTGCACGGAAGTCGCACAGAAGGAACTCAAGATGAATGCGCGCCCTCAGCTGGAGGAGTATCTCGACACCGTTGAGAAGTACGACAACATATTCGTTGTCGGTCCGTGCTGGTGGGGGACATATCCGATGGCGATGTTCAGTCTTCTTGAGGAACTCGACTTTACAGGAAAGAAGGTCCTGCCGGTCATGACGCACGAAGGCTCAGGAATGGGGTCGGCAGAGCGCGATCTCAAGAAGATGTGCAGAGGTGCCAGAGTCAGAAGAGGCTTTGCCGTTCAGGGCAGCCAGGTCCCTTCATCCCGGGACACCGTGGCTGCATGGGCGATCAAAAACGCTAAATAATATGACAATGGGGACGGTTCTGATTGTCATATTCCGATACTCAGACCGCATTCCATTCACATACTTAAGGAGGTATAAACAATGGGTCAGATTTTTACAATCGTACTGATAGTAGTCATTATCTATCTGCTGCTGTCCAATATCAGGATAGTTCCGCAGGAGCATGCGTACATAATCGAGAGGCTTGGTAAGTTCAAGACTGTATGGTATGCAGGTCTTCACCTCAAGATCCCGTTCATCGACAGGATCGTGAACAAGATCTCTCTCAAGGAGCAGGTATTCGACTTCCCGCCGCAGCCTGTTATCACCAAGGATAACGTTTCGGTCAAGGTCGACTCCGTCGTATTCTCCAAGGTCTTCGATCCTCAGAAGTATACATACGGCGTTGAGAATCCGATCGCAGGTCTTCAGAATCTGTCGGCTACCACTCTGAGAAGCATTATCGGCGGCATGGAGCTCGATACGACTCTCTCAAGCCGTGAGACTATCAACGCACAGATGGAAGCTATCCTCGACGAGGCAACAGATCCTTGGGGCATCAAGGTAAACAGAGTAGAGCTCAAGAACATCGATCCGCCTCGCGAGATCGAGGAAGTAATGACCAAGCAGATGAGAGCTGAGCGTGAGAGACGTCAGACAGTCCTCGAGGCTCAGGCTCACCAGGAGTCTGTAGTATCCAGGGCAGAGGGTGATAAGAAGGCCAAAGTCCTCGCAGCTGAGGCTGAGAGAGAGGCCAAGATCGCTCTTGCACAGGGTGAAGCTGAGTCAATCAGACTCGTTTACGAAGCTCAGGCAGACGGTCTTGAGAAGCTGAGAGAGGCTCACATCGATGAGAGCGTCCTGAGACTCAAGGGCCTCGAAGCTCTGAGAGACGTTGCAGACGGAAGAGCTACCAAGATATACATGCCTACAGATATAAGCAAAGTCGTCTCGACACTCGGCGTAGTATCCGAGTCGCTCGGTATCGGTGATTCCACACCGGTAGACAAGACTGAAAAGCCTAAGGCAGCACCTGCAGAGGATCCGTGCCTTCACGAGGAGACAAGCAAAGAGGGCAAAACGGCAGCTGCAACAGGCGACGATATCCGTATAGATATCGAGAGCCGCCGCAAAGACACAATCTAGTCGGTCTTTTCGAAGCCTGTGATGCAGAAGCCTGCTTCAATTGCAGACAGCACAGACAGAGCATTCATTAAAAAAACATACAAAAAGCAGCCCTTATATATCGTAATGCGAGTATTCCGCAGAAATTGCCTTCAAAGTATGCTGCAATTTCGAGGACGCGAGCAGTGCGATATATAAGGGCTGCTTCTTGATTTAAATAAGTTAGAAACTGCGATTCAAATTAGTTACATGCTGAGTACCTTGATGCTCTCGAGCAGGTCTTCTCTCGGTGTGCGCTTTGCCTCGAGTGCCTTGGCAAGATCGAAGTGCGCGACTTTTCCTGCATACTCGCCGATCGCTCTGAATGAGAATCCGTCTCTCAGAAGCTCAACTGCCTTTTCTCCTGCTTCTGTAGCGAACAGTCTGTCACGTACGGAAGGGGAGCCGCCTCTCTGCAGATAGGAGAGGACTACCAGCTTGATATCCTGTCCGGTCGATTCCTTTACGGCCTTGATTATTTCCTGTGAACTGATAGGGAAGCCTTCAGCTCTGATGATGATGCTGTGCAGCTTGCCGTTGACCATGCCTTCCCTGATCTTATCAACTACCTCTTCAAGAGTCGTCTCAATCTCAGGGAGGAGAACTACCTCAGCACCGCCCGTGATGCCGGAGTAGAGTGCGATGTCACCGCAGTTGCGGCCCATTACCTCGATAACGCAGCTTCTCTCATGGGAAGAGCTGGTGTCACGGACCTTG
>CACWYF010000152.1 GCA_902765035.1 uncultured Eubacteriales bacterium | reverse complement strand
TGTTATGAAGGAGTCTGCTCAGACAGCTCTCGGATACATCAAATCCATTGCCTCGACATATAAGATCAGCAAGGATATCTTCAAGGACTATGATATACAGATCCATATCCCTGAAGGAGCTACGCCTAAGGACGGACCGTCAGCAGGTATAACCATGTGCTCTGCACTGTTCTCACTGCTTACAGACCGCAAGGCTGACAAGAGAGTTGCCATGACAGGTGAGATAACTCTGAGAGGAAATGTTCTCAGGATAGGAGGCCTCAAGGAAAAGGCACTTGCTGCTTACAGGCAGGGTATCAGAAAGATAATCATTCCTAAGGAAAACGTGCCTGATCTCGAGGATATCCCTGCATCGGTCAGGAAGCATATCGAGTTCATACCGGTTGAGAACTTCGAGGAAGTTATACCGTTAGTAATTAAGTAATAAACAGAAGATGAGTCTGTCACACTGACAGGCACACAATAGTAAATAATGAAGATAAACAATTCTGAACTTGAAACTGTTGCTGTAAAGCGCCCGCAGTATCCGCCTGAAGGGGTGGCGGAGATCGCTTTTGCAGGCCGGTCCAACGTAGGAAAGTCTTCGCTTCTCAACCTCATCACCGGGAGAAAGAGCCTCGCAAGAGTCTCCGGAAGCCCGGGCAAGACGAGGACGATAAACTTTTACCGCTGCAATGCGAAAAGTGACGACGGAGAGACGAAATACTACTTCCGCATCGTTGACCTGCCGGGTTATGGTTTTGCCAAAATCAGCAGAAGCGAAAGCGAGAAATGGGGTGCGATGATGGAATCCTACCTTGAAAACAGGACGGATCTCGTCAAGGTCGTGCAGCTTGTGGATATAAGACACAAGCCGAGCGCGCAGGATGTGCAGATGTACGATTACCTCAGATACTACGGACTCGACGGTATCGTAGTCGCAACCAAGGCTGACAAGGTCAGCAGCAACGAAAGGGCTAAGAATATCAAAGAGATCAGAAAAACTCTGGATATGGGCAAAGGAGATGTCGTTATACCTGTCTCCGCACTGAAGAAGACGGGTGAGAAGGAGCTGCTCGCAGAGATAGAGAGACTGCTTGCGGCACGCATGGAAGGCTGATACGGCCGTATGAATGAATCATAAGGAGCACATGATGGCAGACAAGAAACAGATCGGCAAGGTCCTGTTCTCACAGGAGGAAATCACAAGAAGAGCTAAAGAGATCGGTAAGCAGATCGATAAGGATTATGAGGGTGAAGAGGTAATTTTCCTCGGCACACTGAAGGGATCTGTTCCATGGCTTGTAGATATCATGAAGTACACCACTGTTGACTCGAAGGTTGACTTCATAACTGCCAGCAGCTATGGCTCATCAACGACAAGCTCCGGCGTAGTCAAGATCACATATGAGCCTCGCATCAACATGTACAACAAGCACGTTATCGTGGTCGAGGATATCATAGATACAGGCAATACACTCAAATACCTCACAGCCAAGCTCGAGGAGAGAGGACCTAAGTCGGTAAAGATCTGCACTATGCTCAACAAGGAGTCGAGAAGAGTGGCTGACCTTCATGCTGATTACGTAGGCTTCGAGGTAGAGGACCTCTTCGTCATCGGATACGGACTCGACTACGACCAGAAGTACAGAGGCCTTCCTTATGTAAGCTACCTCGATGAGACTGATGTAGAGTCACTGTAATCTGAAAGGAAGCAGTGTTTTGCCTATAGAACATAAACTCACAAATGAAGAACTTGCAGAACTGCTTCAGTCAGATGTAAAAAAAGACCTGCATCTGCACACGTACTACTCCGATGGGGCGCTTTCACCTGAAGAGGTGACTGACAGATGGGCTTCAGAGGGATATAAGCTGATTGCTGTCACCGATCATGATGGTATAGAAGGATCCCTTGTTGCTCTTGAGTATGCGGCAGACAAGGACATAACGGTAGTTCCCGGGATAGAGTTTGATTCGGTGGATCCTCTCGGAAGGGATCTTCACATCCTCGGATACGGATTCGATCCGGAATGTCCCGAGCTGAAAGAGGCGCTGGACGGTATACTTCTGGAAAGAGCGGCGAGAAATGACGCCATGCTGGCAGAACTCAATAAAATGGGATACAGCATCACTCTCGATGATATAATGAAGGTGAATGATGGTCGCTTTATAGGAAAGCCTACATTTGCTACTGTTATGGTAAGAAAAGGTTATCTGGCAAGCAACCAGGAGGCGTTCAACACAGTATTCAGAGAGCCTTCGATGAGGAGGATCCGCAAGAAGACTCTATCCTCGGAGGAAGTGGTGGATCTCATCCATAAGGCCGGCGGACTTGCTGTGATGGCGCATCCTATGGAGCAGAGACATCTGGACGAGCCATACAACCTGTTCAGAGAGAGGCTTCCCATCATCCTGGAGAGGATGAGGAAATACGGTATAGACGGCATCGAATGCTGGCATCCGTCTGCTGATGATGTACAGGCTGAAGCTCTGAGAGAATATGCTGTTAAACACGGCCTGGTGATAACAAGAGGTTCGGATTTCCATTCGGATCATCTGAACAGGGACTTCTCAAGGTATCACAGACCTTAGGAGCAGGGTGATGGATAGCAGGAAAACTTACAGAGATGCGCCGGGGAGCGACTTAAAGCTCCCGAAAGAGGTGTACCACAGATGCCTGTGGATCGTCAGGGACTGCGGAAGGCTCGAAAGACTCGCTTCCGTACTTGACGGATCAGGCAGGAGCACCTGGACGGAAGGTGCCGCAGAAGCTGCAGATGTTGTAACTGACGCTGCTGCACGCCATGCAGCATATGAGCTTGGCTGCATAGAACGCGCACTTGAAGGCGTACCTGAAGTTTACCGCGAAGGATTACTCGACAATATAATTGAAAAGAAGCCGTTCGGCGATTTTGCCCATCCGAATACATGGAAGCGCTGGAAGCTTGTCTTTCTTCACGGGCTGGCAAAACAGCTGGACCTTATATAGCACAGGAAAATCAGATGTCATACGAAGAGAAAACGATAAGCAGTAAGGTAGTGTATGAGGGCCCGGTGTTCAGGGTCAGAAAACATATCGTCGATACTGTCGGAGGAGAGTCTGTAAGGGATATAGTCGAACACTCAGGCGGCGCGATAATGGTCGCTGTTTCAGACGACGGAAAGATCCTGATGGAGCGCCAGTACCGCAAGGCTCTCGAATCCGACTTCATGGAGCTTCCTGCAGGCAAGGCTGATCCGGGAGAAGAGCCTGTTGTCACAGCGACAAGGGAACTGGCCGAAGAGACCGGATACCATGCTGCGGATGTAAGACATCTCATTTCCTTCTATCCGACATGCGGATACTCAAACGAGCATCTTCATATATACATTTGCAAAGACCTGACGAAGGGTGAGCAACACCTCGACAGGGATGAATGCATCGATCTCGAATGGATCGATGCTGACAGGATCATTGAACTCATCGCTGAGGGAGTGATCCAGGACGCCAAAACAATAATCGGTATATTATTTGCCAGGCAGGCAGGGGAGATATGATATGCGTGATTATATCGAATACATGAAAAACGAAAAGCGTAAAGCTGAAAACACTCTTGTAGCTTATGAGAGAGACCTTAAGGCATTTGAGAAATTCCTTGCCGGAAGAGGCGCTGGAAGTCTTACCGAATGCACTGACAGCGATGCGGTGGCATATGTGCTTGAACTCAACAGGGACAACAAGTCCAAGCCGACCATCAACCGCAAGATATCCGCTATCAGGAACTACTACGAATTCGAGATCCAGAAGGGGCTCAGGACAGGCAATCCTTTCACAAGAGTACGCTCTGCGAAGGGTGACAAGAGACAGATCGAGTATCTCACAGTAGAGGAAATCGAGCAGCTTCTTGCACTTCCTGACGATTCCTCCAAGGGCATAAGAGACAGAGCCCTGCTTGAGTTCATGTACGGGACCGGCGCCAGAGTAACAGAGGTCGTAAGGCTCAGATTCAGCGACGTCAACCTCAGAATGAGCTTTGTCACGCTGAGAGACTCCAACGACGAAAGCCGTATCGTACCTCTCGGAAGATACGCACGAGCTGCAATGACCGAGTGACAAGACAGGGCATATGGAAGATACTCAAGGACTACGGCAGTGAGATAGGCATCGGCGACAGAATGACACCGCTGATCCTGAGAGACAGTTTTGCCGTACACATCCTTCAGAACGGCGGCGACCTCAAGACGCTGCAGGAGCTGATGGGGTTCGAAGACATGTCGGTCGGTATAGCATATCTCTCGGTCACAGACATCCATGTCAAGGACGTCTTCAACCGCACACACCCGAGAGCATAATGTGACATCGGGGACGGTCCTTTTTGACACATTTTCCGTCAAGGTTGGGGCAACTGCAGAATTTATTATAAAAAAGTGCTTGAAATCATATTTTGCGTGTGATATTCTAATCAAGCTGTGCGGCTGGCCGGCGTAGTGCGCAATGCATGTGGCGAGCACGGTCTGACAGCTGAATGTTATTACGGGCGGTCCTCTGGGGCAGACGATGATCGGTCTGTATTCCTCAAGAACGTCATGAGAGGAAGGAGAGAATAACGTGAATATTTTAGACCAGATCACAATGGATTACAAAAGGGATGACATCCCACAGTTCAACGTTGGTGACACACTGCGTGTACACGTAAAGATCGTCGAGGGCCAGAGAGAAAGAATCCAGGTATTCGAGGGTTACGTACTTAAGAGACAGCACGGCGGGGTCAATGAGACTTTCACAGTAAGAAAGCTGTCAAACGGAATCGGCGTAGAGAAGACATTCCCGCTCCACTCACCAAGAATCGAGAAGATCGAGGTAGT
>CACWYF010000151.1 GCA_902765035.1 uncultured Eubacteriales bacterium | reverse complement strand
CCAGCCTTGTCACAACATGACCTTTGGTCATATTTCGTTTGACATTCGAATCTGTTCATATTAAAATGGCCGTGAAAGGGATTTGTGCTTTTCAGAGGAGGGAGATCATGGGCCGGGTAGAAGAAAACAAACTGTTGAAGCAAACCAACCTTATGGACACTGCGTTTCAGCTGTTCACAAGTCAGGGTCTGACAAAAACGTCCATTTCGGATATTGTGGAACGTGCCGGCGTAGCCAAGGGCACCTTCTATCTGTACTTCAATGACAAAGTCGAGATACGGGATGCTCTCGTCCGCGCCAAATCAAGCCAGCTCCTTCAGGATGCCTGCAATGCTATGGACCGGGAGCTTTCAGACGGCAGCGCCACAATGGACACCGCCGATAAATTCATATTCATCATCGACTATCTCGTCGACTATGTTTCAAAGGACATCAATTTCCTTAAGTTCATGTCCAAGCACCTGTCCTGGGGACTGTTTGCAGGCAGCCATCACACAGTTCAGTATCACTCAGACGAGGACAATGCTCCGGTAATAGATTTCGTCGCATATGTGGGCAAAATGCTCGAGGCTGACAATGTGAAGATCCGCGAACCGCGCCTTCTCATATTTACGCTGCTCGAGCTTGTAAGTTCAACATGCTACGATGTCATTCTGTACAGCGAGCCAATGCCGCTTGATGAATTCAAGCCGCACCTGAACAGGACTATAAGATTGCTCGTCAACGACGCGATTTTATAGTTTTCACCAGACAAACAGGTCCGGCCGGTTAATCGCGCAGCATCCATTCACGGATGGTCGCGATTTCCTGCCTGTAGCCTTCATCCTCATTAGGTGTCTCGAGGATGAACGGTTTGCCCTGCAGCAGCGGGTGACATACGACTCTCCTCAGTGCTTCAGCGCCAATCTTTCCCTGCCCAAGCTTCTCATGGCGGTCCTTACGCGCACCGCAATCGTTCTTGCTGTCATTTATGTGGACAGCCTTGAGCTTGTCCAGGCCTATGATCCGGTCGAATTCTTCGAGCACCCCGTCAAGGTTATTCACGATATCATATCCCGCATCCCAGACGTGGCACGTGTCAAGGCAGACGCCAAGCTTTGAACTAAGATTCTGCACGGCTTCTTCTTGTCCGGCGGCTCCTGCTTCTGCATTTGCAGCTTTGGTTTGTCCTGTGAGCATGCTGCCTGCGATTTCTGCTGCTTTATCGATGATCGCGCGCAGCTCCTCAAATGAGCCACCCATCTCACTCCCTTTGCCTGTCATCGTTTCAAGCAAAACGATATTCGCAAGTTCCGCACCTGTCCTTCTTTCTGTCTCTCTGATCGCTGCCACAATCCCTTCCGCAATCTGTCCGATTCCTGTTTCGGTGCCCTGTCCTGTGTGACTTCCAGGGTGGAAATTATAGAAGTTGCCTGGAAGCTGCTGCAGTCTGATCAGATCATCCGTGATCATCTCAAGCGAATTTGCACGCACTTCTTCTTTTGCAGAGCAGAGGTTCATCGTATATGCTCCGTGCACAACAAGAGGCCCGAAGTTCTTCTCCTCGATGAGTGTCCTGAGCGCTGCGACATCCTCAGGAGTGACGGTCTTCGATTTGCCGCCCCTCGGGTTGCGGGGAAAGAAGGCAAAAGTATCGCCGCCCAGAGAGAGCTCGTGCTTTCCCATCGCTTCATATCCATCAGTTACTGATACGTGGTTTCCTATGTATATCATTCTGTCTTCACTTACATTTTTTTGAAATATTTATTTGCTTAAGTTTCAGTTAAGCTATATGCATTATCCTATCATTGTCAAAGGAAATGACAACATATTTCTTCATAATAAAACTCCATATAATACCACCTAACAAAACCTTTCAATACCTAAGACGGAGAGAGCCTGCACCGGAGTGCAGGCTCTTTTCGTTACGCTCTTATTATTTGCCCTTAATCAAAGAGGCTCAGCTGCACATTCGCATGTGCTTTGCCGGCTGCCGGTATGTTGGCAGAACGGTAGTCTTCCTTCTTCTTGAGGCGGTATTCCCTGACTCTTCCGAAGGAGACTGCTGTCTCGCCCTTCTTGAGCCTGATGACCTGGACGCCCTGTGTGGACTTTGTCGTCTTGAGCGGGATCTTGCTGCTCTCGAATACGAGCAGCTTGCCCGACGAACTCTGCATTGCAAAGTCTTCGTCTTCCTTTATAATACAGATCCTCAGAGCCTTCGCCGCGCTGCCGATAGCGTTGACCAGCTTCTTTCTGTTCTGCTTGGTCTCATAAACGTTAAGCGGGAACTTCGCGACTTTGCCGTTCTCGAATCCGATCAGGACATTCTCGCCCGCGTCCGAAGTGCACATCTTGATGATGGTCTCGTTCGGCTCGATGTCGCAGATGTTGTTGGCGTAGTCAGCAATGTCCGAAGGCTTGGAATCCTTGAGGTCGGACAGCTGGACTTTGTAGACAGCCTGCTGGTCGGTGAAGACGAGCAGTTCCTTCGAGTTGAAGCTGTCGTATACCGCCAGGACCTCGTCGCCTTCCTTGAACTTGATCTCCGGATCGTTCTTGATCGAAGTCAAAGCGACCTTCTTCACGTAGTTCTCTCTCGTGACGTAGACCTTGACCGGATAGTCCGGCTTTTCTTCAGCCGCCGGAACCGCGACACTTTCGTACTCCGTGACGACTTCCGTTTTGCGCGGGATGCCGTACTTCTTCTGGATCTCCTTGAGAGTGTGGATGATCAGCTTGTCGATCTCCTTCTCGGAGCGGAGCTGCTTGTCGATCAGTGCCAGGTCTTCCTTGAGCTGCTCGATGTTCTTCGTCTTATTAAGGATGTAATCCTTGTTCAGGTTTCGCAGCTTGATCTCCGCCACGAACTCGGCCTGCTCCTGTGTGATGGCAAAGCCCTTCATCAGGTTAGGAACTACGTCCTCGTCCTTCTCCGTCCTGCGGATGATGCGGATCGCCTTGTCGATGTCGAGGAGGACTTTGGCCAGACCCTCGAGGAGGTGCAGCTCTTTCGCCTTCCTCTGATAGTCGTAGTACAGTTCGCGGACGACGCAGGTCCTGCGCCACTTGATCCACTGGTCGAGTATCTCGTTGACGCCGAGCAGCCTTGGGTGCCCGTCGATCAGGACTGTCATGTTGCATGAATAGGTATCCTGCAGCTTGCTCAGCCTGTACAGCTTCTTCATCAGTGCATCCGGATCGACTCCGCGCTTGTAGTCGATCGCGAGGCGGAAGCCGTGGAGACCAATCTCGTTACGTACGTCGGAGATCTCTGTGACCTTGCCCTGCTTGATGAGTGCAATGATGCCGTCGATGATGGCCTCGGCTGTTGTCGAATACGGGATCTCGTTGACCTCGATGATGCGGGACTTGGTGTCGACTGTGTATTTTGCACGCAAAGTGACAGAGCCTTTGCCCGTGCGGTATATCTCTGCCATCGCTTCGGTGTCGAGCAGCAGCATGCCGCCGGTCGTAAAGTCCGGTCCCGGCATGACTTCGGCGATGTCCTTCTTCGGATGCTGGATCCTCATGATGGTCGCATCGCACAGCTCGATGAGGTTGAAGCTCGGTATCGATGAAGCCATTCCTACTGCGATACCCTCGGTCGGGTTGGCCAGGATGTTCGGGAATGTTACAGGCAAAAGCACCGGCTCCTTGCGTGTGGAGTCGTAGTTGTCGACAAAGTCCACGGTGTTCTTCTTTATCGACTTAAAGAACTCCGCGGCTACCGGCATCAGCTTCATCTCGGTGTACCTTGAAGCAGCGTAAGCCATGTCGCGGCTGTAGTGCTTGCCGAAGTTACCTTTGCCGTCGATCAGCGGTGTGAGCAAAGTGTCGTTGTGCTGGGTCAGTCTGACCGCTGCCTCATACGCCGACGCGTCGCCGTGCGGGTTGAGGAGCATCGTCCTCGCCGCAACGTTGGCCGACTTGGTCCTCGCGCCGTTCAGCAGACCCATCTCGTACATGGTGTACAGGATCTTCCTGTGCGACGGCTTGAGACCGTCGATCTCAGGGATCGCACGCGAAACGATAACGCTCATCGCATAAGGCATGAAGTTGTTCTTCAGTACCTCCGGCGCCGAGACATTCTGAATATTTTCAACTATA
>CACWYF010000150.1 GCA_902765035.1 uncultured Eubacteriales bacterium | reverse complement strand
TCCGTGTCGCGCGAGATCCCGATCCGCTTCTCCTTCTTCCTGTTGCCCTTCTTCGGCAGCCGCTGGTAATACACCCACCAGTCTTTGCGCCTGGAGCAATACAACGTTCCTTCCGGAAGCGTTTTCAGTTCATTCTCAAGGTCGCTCTTTCTTTCAAGCAGTATTTCCCGGATCCTTTCCAGTTCTTTTCTGTGTGTCATGACATCCCTCCGGAGGACTTTTTTGTTTTGTTGTTCATTTTAAAAAAATTTCGCCTAAATATGTACACAAATTATAACAGGCGCATCATTTTTTTGCCAGACACCCCATGCTCTCAACGATGCGGCCTGTTTCCGCAACCAGCCCTACTATCGCCGGATCCATGAAACCCAGTATTCTCAAGGTTTTTCGCAATGATGTTCTCTGAATGTGAATTATTACTCAATCAGATATTAAGTCAGTAATACAGTGAGAATGGCCGCAAGTGCATTCTGTGTTCATTTTTGAGTAAAAAAATTTCTAAATGTACACGATTTCAAAAAACTCCTATTTCGCTCATATTCATATACGCAAAATGATAAGTGAATAGGCAAATGGACAGGTGAATGGAATCAGTATGACTCAGAAGATGAGATTCCGGCCGGCATGAACGTTGCACTACAAAAGCCCAGTCCGGCACAAGACCGAAATGGGCTTCGTATAGCTATTGAAATCGTCTATTATCTGTTTTTCAAACTGCCTGTTACCTTTTGCTGGGACAGCTGTTGCAGTTTTGGTTTCTTTTATCCTCTTGCGGGAATCGATATTACCGCTTATAGTTCGAGCCGTCTCCGAAATGGTTGAAGAGTTCTCTGATGAAGTTTACAGGTGGTCTCTTCTCGTCTTTGTGTTGGTTGATTGAGTATGCGAATACGCCTATGACCAGTGCTGCACATACTATTATCAGGATGATTTCAGTTGCACCCATGTTTGCCCCTCCTTGTATATCGGCCGCAGACTCTGTTATCGCGACCATGTTTCTTTATTGCAGGTTCTTGTGCCTGCATCCTTGGTTATCGATTGCATGATCTGATGACTGCAATCCCGGTTATTATTTGCCCTTCTGCTCTTTACTTTCTTCTATATACAGGTCGGCTGAGTAGCGGACGGCATCCACCTGCTCTGCAGTCAGCTCCTTCACGACTCTGGCCGGCCGGCCGAAAGCCATGCATCCATCGGGTATCACTGTGCCGCCTGTTACAAGGGAGCCAGCACCTATGATGCAGTTGCTGCCGATGACAGCCTTGTCCATGATGATCGACCCCATTCCTATAAGCGTGTTGTCCCCGATGGTGCAGCCGTGGATCAGGCACATGTGGCCGGCCGTAACGCCGCTGCCTATCCTCACATTGATCCCGTGACCTGTGTGAATCATGCACAGGTCCTGGATGTTGGTGCCTTCACCAATATCCACGCGCTCTGCGTCACCGCATCTTATGACAGTATTGTACCAGACGCTGCTGTCCTTACCTATCGTTATGCTCTCACCAACCAGCCTGGCACCGTCAGCTATGAATACGCTCTTATCTATGTTCATGAGGTCTGCCCCCCTCCGTTTCTCCGCGTTATTATCCGGACTGTCTCCTTATACCCTCTCGCTCTGTATAACAACCGGGAATTGTCCCGCTTTTAATTTCAGTCGCTATGTGCAGCTGCTTTCAACTGTTGTAAAGCTGTAACTGCACCTAATATCGTTATCAATAATATCACATTCATGTTATTATTAAGTATACCATAACCTGCTGATCCGACGGGGACGGTCCCGTGGAAAAGTCTAACCACCACACTGTGCCCGGATCCGGGCAGGAATTTGAAGGGAGGGAACAAGAGTGAAGAAATACCTGAGCTTGCTAATTATCGCAGTACTCGCTCTGGCGCTCACAGCATGCGGCGGCAAATCCGAAAGCGAGGAGGCTGCGCCTGATGACGGGCAAAATCCAGTAATGAACTATGTAGGAAATTACGTATGCGGCAGAGCTGCCGTTCTCATCGGAGCCACAGATGAGAAGGACGGTGCCAGCGCGTCCGTAACATGGTCAAGCAGCGTTGCAGAGAACAGCACATGGGAGATGACCGGAATCTTCGATCCGGAGGAAAAAAGATTCGAGTACCATGACTGCGTCAGAACAGATTATGTATATAAGGAAGACGGCACAGTAGAATCTCAGGAAGAGGTCTACACAGGCGGCCACGGATTCATGTTCTTCGACGACAGCGGCGATAAGCTCACCATGACATGGCAGGATGACCAGGCAGACATTGCCAAGGATATGACATTTGAATTTGCAACTGCGCCTGAAGAAGGTGAGCAGTCGACCGGTATGGCCAACCCATGGCAGACTGCAGATACACCGGAAGCTGCAGCTGAAGGTGCAGGCCTTGACGGATTCAGCGTCGCTGAAGCAGCGGTCCTCAGCATCGGCGAGGTAAAGCCTGAAGAATGCAGATACATGGACGGTCTTGCTGAGGTCAAAATGCCTGTCGGTGCAGTCGATCTGACTATCCGTAAGGGCAGAGCTGATGTTGCTACAGACGGCGATATCTCCGGCGACTACGGCGAATATGCTCACACATGGACCCAGAACATCAAGGGTCTCGTGGTAACATGCTTCGGCAACCGCAAAGGCGAAGCCACAAAGACTATCTGGCAGGTCGATGACACATGTTATGCTATCCTTGCATACGGAGCAGGCGGAGATGATGATTTTGGTCTGAATCCGGACGACATAAACTCGCTCATAAACGGTATCCAGTAGCCGTTCACCCGGAAGACCGGGAGGCGCACGCCTCCCGGTTTTTAGTTTCTGTGATTCCAGTCAGTTCGCAGCCTTCCGGATATGGATCTGTCGGTTGTCCATCTGCCCTATCTGGCAGATGGCATCAGCATATGATTTCGCTGACGGCCATTCCCGCGTCTGAACTTCGTGCAGGGCATGTACGAATCAGCCTTCTACTCGGAAGAGCTGTTCAGCAGCATCCCGTCAGACAAGGAGATCCGCATCAACGACCGCGGCGCGATAGTGAACTTCATGCTCGGTCTTGATGCCTACACCATCTCGAGCGGCAGCTATCCGAACTACCTGCACGGTGACAGCATCATCTCAGTTCCGCTCGACGCAGACGAAGAGATGCAGCTAGGATATGTGACCGTGGCAAAAAGGGAGCTGAGCGAGCTCGGCAGGATATATATAGACGAGATAAAAAATACGATCCGGCGCTGACCGAGTAAGAGAACTCAGCCGTCCGGACCGCAATATATTCAGTATTATATGAAACCGGTGCCATGCAGACTATGAGTCCGTGCATGTACACACCTATGCCGCAGGTTCTTCATGAGCCTGTGTTTTCATATTCATAACCGCTATGGAAATAAGAACGAGCGCGATGCCTGCAATCTTGGCAATACTCAGGCTCTGGCCGAAAACGACCAGTCCGATGATCGCAGCGACCACCGTCTCTACCGAAGCCAGCACCGGGATCCTTGAGGTCTCGGTGATTTTGCTTATACCGCTGTAGTAGGTAATGTAGCCCATCGCAGACGGCACGATCCCGAACCCGATGAATACAAGGATGACCTGCCACGTGATCGGCACGCCTATCCCGTTCCACGGCCTGATCAGGAAGAAGAGCAGCAGTGCGCCGAATGCCTGCCCGTAGAATGCAGCTGTGTACGGGTTCTCCTGATCGGCACCTGTCCTCGAGAGGATCGGGAGCAGAGCGTATGTGAAGCCCGCAAGAATACCCATGATGATTCCGAATCCAGATATCTTCATGTCTGAGAAGTCACCGCCCGTAACGGTCAGGATGCATCCTACGATGTTGATGACGATCGCGAGGATCTTGTTGCGTGTCAGTGGCTCACGGAAGAGGATAAGCGAAAGGAGCGCTACGTATACCGGCGATGTGTAGAGGAAAACAGCTGCCGTGGCCATGCCGCAGTGCTCGATCGTGTTCATATAGCAGATGTTGTAAAGTGCCTGCGAGATGAATCCTACCAGCATGCAGGAGATGAGTCCGCGCCGGCTCACTCTGAAGAGGCTGGTCCCTCCCCCTTTCACCAGAAGTATGAGTGCCA
>CACWYF010000149.1 GCA_902765035.1 uncultured Eubacteriales bacterium | reverse complement strand
ATAGGCGGCATCAATAAATACAAAGGACCGAAAGAGAATGGATAAACTCAAACAGGCTTTTCGTGAATTCAATGAAGAACGTGACTGGGATCAGTTCCATACACCTGAGAACCTGGCCAAGTCTATAAGCATAGAGGCAGGGGAACTGCTGGAATGTTTCCAGTGGAATAATGACTTCGATAAGGTGCATCTCTGCGAGGAACTTGCTGATGTTATCAGCTACTGCGTGATGCTTGCAGACAGGCTGGATGTAGACATCGAAGAGATCGTGATGGACAAGCTGGAGAAGACTAAGAAGAAGTATCCGGTGGACAAAGCGAAGGGCGTAAGCACGAAGTATACGGACCTGTAAGACATGGCAACGATAGATAAATTCGACTTCAGCATCAATTCACTGGGAGATATCAGGTCTCTCAAACATTACAACACCATGGTCGGTGAGAACTGGCCTGTTGTTTATGTGCTGAATAATGATGATGAAGCCTATGTCGGAGAGACTGTCAATGCTGCGAGGAGGACCGAGCAGCATCTTGCCAATTCAGCCAAACAGAAGCTGACAGAGATACGTATCATAACAGACAAAGACTTCAACAAGTCCGTTGTGCTCGACCTTGAATCCTACCTGATAAAACACATGGGTGCTGACGGGAAGTACAAACTTCTCAACGGCAATAATGGAATTCAGGATCATGATTACTACGAGCGCTCCGCATATGAAGATAAATTCAGAACCATATGGAACAAGCTCAGAAAGCTCGGAGTAGTAAAAAACTCTATAGAGGATATTGAGAACTCAGAGCTGTACAAGTACTCACCATATAAGTCTCTCGGAAGCGAACAGTTCCATGCTGAGATGGAGATACTGCAAGCGCTTGAAGAATACAAAGACGATGAAAACGGCTGCAGGATAATCGTGACCGGCGGTGCAGGAACAGGAAAAAGATGGTATCAAAAAGATTGGCATCGTTTTCCCTCAGAAATCTCTCAGGACCTCACTCAAAGATGTATTCAAAGGCATTAAGTCCCTGAATCCGGCAATGGTGCTTGACACAACTGACGTCGTGAAGAACTATCTGGAGACCGGAGAGAAATACGATCTCCTGATAGTAGATGAGGCACACAGACTCAAATGCAGGAACAAGGGCCATCTGTCTTTCTACGGTAAATTCGACCAGTGTAACAGAGATCTTGGCCTGGATAAGATGAAAGGAACTGAGTTAGACTGGATATATAAGTGCAGCCGCAATCAGATCATTTTCAGAGACGACCTGCAGACGATAAGACCATGTGATATCGATGCTGCTGACTTCAGAGAAATCACTGAGAAACGGTATCCGGGCACTGTGATCAGACAGGCTCTTTCGACCCAGTGGAGATGCCTTGGAGGAAATGGCTACATTGATTATCTGAGAGAGATCATGAGCGGAACAGCCAAGAAATACCGAAAGGTAGAAAACTACGATTTCAAGCTGTATGACGATCCGGGAAAGATGCATGAGGACATAAAGGCTTTGAATGACGAATACGGCCTTTGCCGTATGGCAGCCGGATATGCATGGAAGTGGGTGACCAAGAAGGATAAAAAGGCTTATGATATCATCATAGGCAAGAACAAGTTCAGGTGGAATTCCACCTACGACAACTGGATCACATCGAAGAATGCAGTCAACGAGATAGGATGCATCCACACCGTGCAGGGATATGACCTTAATTATCTGGGCGTAATCATTGGCGAGGATATAAAATATGACCCAGTGAAGCATGAGATATATGCTGACAAGAACTGCTACTTTGATCAGCAGGGAAAGTCAGGCGTAGCGGATGATCCGGAAGCACTTCGAGAATACCTTTTGAACATATACATAACTCTCATGACACGCGGGATCCTCGGCACATATGTATATGTCTGTGACCCGGCACTTAGAGAATATATGGCACAGTTCATAGATAAGGCAGAGTAAACGAAAAGAGGATAATGATGCAGGACATAAGAGACGCTAACGGCCTCACTGAGGCTGAATTCCTGGCACAATACGACGACAGCATGTACCCGCATCCATCGCTGACTGCTGATGTGGTCATATTCAGAACGCACAATGACGGCTCATCGCCTGACGTTCTCCTCATACGCAGGAAGAACCACCCATGCATAGGGCAGCTGGCTTTGCCGGGAGGTTTTGCAGAGAAGGGCGAGACTATCGAGACGACTGCAGCTCGTGAGCTTGAAGAGGAGACCGGAGTGACCGGACTTGAGATGAAGCTTGTAGGCATATACAGCAGGCCTGGAAGAGATCCGAGAGGATGGACGGTATCGGCAGCATATACTGCAACAGTAAAAGAAGGAGAGATCAGGCCTGTGGCCGGTGATGATGCGAGAGAAGTCTGCTGGGCGTCTGTGCAGGAGCAGTATGGGCAGGCTATTGTCTGCATTGACGGCAAGTGTGTCAACGATGAGCTTGCATTCGATCACTATGAGATAATCAGCGATGCATACAGATGCATCTAAAATAGGCATATGAAATACACTGGAACTACTTACAGGCCGCCTTTTGAGGCGGGATCACTGCTGCTGCAGGTGACTACGGGCTGCTCGCACAACAAGTGCTCATTCTGCACGATGTACAGGGATACACCGTTCAACGTTGAGCCTATGGAGCAGATACGTAGCGACCTTGCGGAAGCGAGGACTTTTGCCCCGGGCGCACAGAGGGTATTCCTCGAGAACGGGGATCCTTTTGCACTGAGTGCAGACAGGCTCGCGGAGATCGCTGAAGCGGTGCACGAGTACCTTCCGGCGGTGAAGACCATCGCGATGTATGCATCCATACAGAACATAAGGGGCAAAACGGACGAGGAGCTTGACAGGCTGAGGCAGCTTGGCATCAATGAGCTGAATATCGGGGTCGAGAGCGGCCTGGATGAGGCTCTGCTCCTGATGAACAAGGGGTATGACAGCAAAGAGGCGCTGCATGAACTCCTGAGGCTGAGGGAAGCCGGAATGGATTACGGTGCGAATATAATATTCGGAGGCGCCGGAGCGGGAAGCCTCAGGGAGAATGCTCTGGCTACCGCGGAGCTGATCAACAGGACGGACCCTTACCTCATTTTCACCGGCACGATCCATGCGGACCCGGGCTGTCCGCTTTATGATGACATACAATCCGGCAGGTTCGTTGAGCCGACGCTGGGAGAACACATCGACGAGGAAGAACTCTTCCTGCAGAAGCTTGAGGTAGAGGACTGCCTGTATTTTGGCCTGCACCCGTCCAACGTTGTGCGGATGCAGGGATGGCTGCCGCGTGACAAGGAAGCCATGCTGGAGGAAGTCAGGACAACAAGGCAGCGCATCAGGAGCAGGCTGGACGAAAGGCCTGTCAGATACGGAGAAGGCGCGATACTGCTGTAACATTCGACTGTGAATGAAAGAGGAGATAAGGGAATATAGGGTGATGGCATGAAAGAGTTGTTTAGGAATTTTGACTTCAATGAAGCCCCGGCTGAGATGATCACGACAGTCTGCGGGATGGATCTGCCGGAGGACTACCTCGAATTCATGAGCGAGCACAATGGCGGAGAAGGCCCTATAGGGGAGGTCGGCTACGGATGCTTCTTCAGGCTGAGAGGTCTACTGTCAGATTGACAGCTGCAGCATAAGTGATGATGCGTTCTTTGATGTATCAGGGTCGCTGGAGGAGTTTGTCAGAAAGCTCGGTTAAGATTAAACTGCAGGTTAAATGACAGACAGCCCGCTGTGAGCTACAATCTTAGTGTGACTTGGATTGATCAGAAGGAGATAAGGAGAAAAGAATATGAAATATACATCGGCTGAGGCCAACAAGCTTCTCAAAGCGCTTGAGACCAGGAGGAACTCTCTTCTCAGCATTGAGGAGAAGTCCGCAAACTTCGTTATATCCGTCGGAGAGAATGTCGAAGAAGTAAGACCTGAATATGATTTCCACAGCATTCAGGAAGAGATTGCTGAACTGAACGGGAAGATCCGTACCGTCAAGCACGCTATAAACGTGTTCAACACGACACATACTGTGCCAGGCTTCGATGACATGACCATCGACCAGGTGCTTATATACCTGCCGCAGCTGTCTTCGCAGGTGGAAAAGCTCAGGAGAATGGCCGAGGCTCTTCCGAGGGAGAGAAAGGAGAACTTCAGGTCCAACCTGGTGGAATACAATATCGCCAACTACGACCCGAAGGAGGCCGCAGCTGAATATGAAAGAGCACAGGCTGAGCTAAGCTCACTGCAGCTCGCTCTCGACGCAGCCAATGCGGGAGAGATGATGGAGATAGAGATAGCGCTCTGACAAGGGCGCTATTCTCCGGAATCGGATCATGCGATGCCCTGGGTGTAGTGCGCTCAATGCTAGGGTATGTTATGGTCTAAGGTCCGTGTCTGATCGTTATTCTGTTTGTTATCTGTTATCCGTAAAGGTATATGGTGTGCAGATCTATACAGAACACGCAGGCTCGCATGACCGGTTTCGTTATATATGATGTGAAGGAGATTCCCGTCGCTGGCGGGGATTTTTCTTTTGCGCCATAGATAATTACTTATGTCGGACAGCCGCATTGCTATGGTATTATGTATCTGTAAAAATTTGTCAAAATACGGATTTTAAAAGTTGAGAGGACAACGCAATGGACAAGATAACGATGTTCCACATAACCGAGTGCAAGTACTGCGACATGGCGCGCAGGGCAATCGAGGAGCTGAGAGAAGAGCACCCTGAGTATAAGGATGTTGAGATCGAGATGATCAACGAGGATGAGCATCCTGAGATCGTCGAGAACTACGACTACTGGTCGGTTCCTTCGCTCTTCATCGGTAAGGACAAGATATTCGAGGCGGCACTCTTTATGCCTTATGAAGATGTCAGGGACGGAGTGAAGCTCGCATTCGATACAGCACTCAAGGCGGAATAAGAGAGAGGCAAAATGAGACAGTATATAGTTGACGCATTCACAAGTGAGCCGTTTACCGGCAATCCGGCAGCAGTCTGCGTTATGGACAGCTGGCCTGCAGATGAGTCGATGATGAAGCTCGCGATGGAGAACAATCTCTCCGAGACTGCATATATCGTAAAGGAGGCGCAGGGCTACCACCTGAGGTGGTTCACACCGGGCACGGAGATTGAGCTGTGCGGACATGCGACACTTGCATCCGCATTCGTCATCCTGAATTACTATGAGCCTGAAAGCGATGAGGTGAGATTCAATACACTCAGCGGCGAGCTCGTCGTGAAGAGGAAAGGGAACCTCTATGAGATGGACTTCCCTACATACGAGCTCAAGGAGATACCTGTCACTGACGACATGGAGAAAGCCTTCGGAGTGCGCCCTGTCAAAGCGGTGCTCGGGCTGGATCTTATATGCGTATTCGAGTCAGAGGAGCAGGTCAGGAACATGCAGCCCGATCAGGCGATGCTCATGAACATTGAAGGGCGCCTTCAGAACGCGACCGTACGGGGAAAGGACGGTATAGACTGCGTGTCCAGGACTTTTGCCCCTAAGGTAGCTGTAGCGGAGGACCCTGTGTGCGGATCATCGCACTGCCAGATAGCAGAGTACTGGGCGAAGGAGCTCGGCAAGGACAGGATCCACGCATATCAGGCATCGAAGAGGGGCGGACATCTGTACTGTGAGATGCAGGGTAACGGAAGGATAAAGATAAGCGGAGAAGCAGCTTTGGTGGCTGTCTCTGAGATAGCGGCTGAACTGTAATAACAGCGGCTGCATCTGAGGCAGAGGCCAGGCTGTAACAAAGGTGACTGTAATATTGGTAACTGTATCTAAGGGAGCTTCCGAGCTGCAGGAGTGGGCCTGAGGGGCTTAAGAAAGGAAATTGGAAATGAAGAAGCTGGTATACGTTTTGCTCACTTTCGTACTGGTCATGGGACTTGCCGCATGCGGCGGATCTCAGGGCGGCGGAAGCGGCGACAGTGATTTCACATGGACAAGAGAGGGTACCTTCCAGGATGAGAACAAGAACGTGCTTATCATCACGAAGCCGACCGGTGATGAGGAGCATGAGGACCAGTGGGCTGTTTCGGTAATACTGGGAGAGGAAGTCCACGGATGGTTCCTTGATCAGAAGGGCGAGACTCTGGCCGGCAACCTCAACAGCGAGTACGATGACACAGATACAGACTATGTCGTCACCATCTCCGAGGAGGGAGAGGACGGCCTTATGATGGAAGTAGAAGGCGGAGATACATATCACTTCACCAAGGTGGAGACTCCTGACCCGATCGGCGTTCTCAAGGTCAACACTGAGGGACTCGGAACAATAGCTGTCGGACCTGAGGGAGAGACTGTCGAATTCGAAGAGGACTTCCCTAACCAGTCGACAGTTATAAATGTCACTGAGCCGACCAAGTACATTCTCAGGGCCAAGGCTGACGAGGGCTACAAGTTCGTGAAGTGGACCAAGGACGGAGAGGACTTCTCTGAGGAAGCAGACATCACTGTTGATGTTGACAGTGACGTTGAATACATAGCCGTATTCGAGCCGGCAGAATAGCACTAACTGATGGATTACCGGTTCGACCTTCACGAGACACAACTTAATATCCTGGAGAAGTGCCCCGAGTGGGAAGAGCTGATGGGAGTCGTTACCTTCAAAAACACTCCCAAAGCAGGCACTGCGGTCTCGCGCGACCGGACTGTCTACTACAACAGCCACGGCATGAGAAAGTACCCGCAGGAGGTCCAGGCCTATATCATCGCTGAGCAGCTGATGCACATACAGCTGGCTCATGAGATGAGGGGAAAAGGCCGTGACCGGAAAGTGTGGGAGGCTGCATGCACGGCCGTTGCCTCTGAGCTTCTTGTTTCTGACGGCTTCGAGCCGCCAATAAACATGATAAGGCACAGGGATGCAGCGGGCAAAAGCGCTGAGGAGATGTACGACATCCTCTACGATCAGACCGACAGGGAAGAACTGGAGCCGCAGGAGAGCGAAGAGACAGAAGACCTGTATGAAGAGGTCTTCGTTTCTTCTGACAGAAAAGATACTGACAGGCAGGCGGGCGACCTGCAGGGCGCGCAGGAGAGGGACATAGAAGACCCGGGACTTGCGCATGCTGTTGCGGGCCTGCCGGACCTTCTCGAAGACAGCCTGCAGCTCGACTACGACTGGTTCCCGGCGGACCGGATAAGAGACGGCATGCTCATAGAGCAGTTCAGGCCGTATCCTGTGCCGCATGCCGAGATACTGCTCGACACCAGCGCGTCCATAGACTCCGACCTTCTGCGTGCTTTCGTAAGGGGAGTCAAGGGACTTCTGAGCGAGGATGCGGTCGTAAAGGTCGGATGTTTTGACACTGAATTCTACGGATTCCAGGAGATACGCTCGGAGAAGGACATCGCCGATCTTGAAATAAAAGGGTCGGGCGGCACGAACTTCGAGACGGCTGTGAAGGCTTTCAGCGGCGACGCTGAGACCAGGATAGTATTCACCGATGGATACGCGGACATGCCTGAGACGAGGTGCGACGCCATATGGCTCGTGTACAGTGACATGCCGGTGGATCCGCCCGGCGGAAGAGTAATATACGTTAAGAAACCAGAGGACCTGAATAATTATGAAATCAATTTTCTTATCACATAAGCAGCTGTTTGAGAACCCTCTGCCGGTGTTCCGCACTGTCGGGACGGCAGCCCAGGCGAGCGACCTTGCGATGATCACGGCTCCGGACGACGGATTC
>CACWYF010000148.1 GCA_902765035.1 uncultured Eubacteriales bacterium | reverse complement strand
TCTCCGCAGTATTCAGAGTAAGAAGCGTTGCAGCATATGCGATCCATCAGTTCTTCCAGGAGAGAGGATTCATCTATGCACATTCGCCTGAGATCACATGCAGCGATGCAGAGGGCGCCGGCGAGATGTTCCAGGTTACAACTCTCGATCTTGACAACATTCCGCGCAATGAGGACGGAACCATAGATTACACTCAGGATTTCTTCGGCAAGAAGGCGAACCTGACAGTATCCGGTCAGCTCGAGGCAGAGATCATGGCACTGGCTTTCCGCAATGTATATACATTCGGACCGACTTTCAGAGCTGAGAACTCAAACACTGCAAGACATGCATCCGAGTTCTGGATGATCGAGCCTGAGATGGCATTCTGCGACCTGCAGGGAGACATGGACATAGCTGAGGCAATGATCAAGTTCATCATAAGCGAAGTTCTGAGAAAATGCCCTGAGGAGATGAAGTTCTTCAACAGCTTTGTCGACAAGGGACTTCTCGAGAGACTCGACAACATCGTCAATTCAGACTTCGAGAGGATCACATACACACAGGCTGTTGAGATCCTGCAGAAGTCCGGAAAGAAGTTCGAGTATCCGGTAGAGTGGGGACTTGAGCTCCAGACCGAGCACGAGAGATATCTCACTGAGGAAGTCTTCAAGAAGCCTATCTTCGTAACAGATTATCCGAAGGACTGCAAAGCGTTCTACATGAGGCTCAACGATGACGGAAAGACGGTAGCTGCATGCGACATGCTCGTACCGGGCGTCGGAGAGATCATCGGCGGCAGCCAGAGAGAAGAGCGTTACGATGTGCTCCTCAAGAAGATCGAGGACATGGGACTCACTGCAGATGACTATGACTGGTACCTCGACCTCCGCAAGTACGGCGGTGTCAAGCATGCAGGCTACGGACTCGGTTTTGACCGTATCCTCATGTACATGACGGGCATGAGCAACATCAGAGACGTCCAGATGTTCCCGAGAACACCTGGAAACGCAGAGTTCTAGAAAATGTTGATTACAGCCTGCAGGGCGGGCTGACAAAATAAGATATTAAAGAAATACAATATATAACTTACCAGGAGGAACAAATGAAAGGTTATTCAAGCGACAAGATCCGCAACATCGTACTGCTGGGCCACGGCAGCACAGGCAAGACCACTTTCCTCGAAGCAGGACTGCTCAACACTAAGGTGATCAGCAGACTCGGAAAAGTTGAGTCCGGCAACACTGTATCTGACTATGAGAAGATGGAGATCGAAAAAGGATACACCATCAACCAGACTCTCGTACCTGTAGAGTACAATGGAACCAAGCTCAACTTCATCGATACTCCGGGATTCTTCGATTTCGCAGGAGAGGCAAGAGCTGCACTTTCCACAGGCGCTACTGCTATTATCATGGTAGACGCTTCTTCCGGCATCCAGGTCGGAACAGAGAAGGCCTGGGACCTTGTCAAGGAATATAACGCACCTACATTCTTCGTTATCAACAAGATCGACAAGGACAACGTTGTTGTTGAGGACGTTATCGCAGCTCTTCAGGACAAGTTCGGAAGCGCTGTTGTAACTCTTGATGACAAGGACGCTCTCAACGAGGCAGTCGCAAGTGCTGACGAGGAACTCATGGAGAAGTTCTTCGAGGGCGAGGAGTTCACAGATGAAGAGTTCGCAAACGGCCTTGCTACAGGTATCCACAACGGAGACATCATGCCTGTACTCACAATGAGTGCTATCACAGGCGAGGGAGTTGATGTAGTACTCGACTCACTCTGCAAGTATGTACCAAAGCCTGCAACAGTCGTTACACCGGCTAAGGACGCTGATGACAACGACATCGAGATCGCATGCGATCCTGCAGGAGACCTGGTGCTCTTCGTATTCAAGACTCTGGCAGATCCGTTCCTCGGAAAGATCTCATATGCAAAGGTAGTATCCGGAACACTCAAGTCCGGTGCTGATGTTTACAACCCACGTTCAGAGAAGTCTGAAAAGCTCGGTTCCGTATTCTTCGTAAGAGGAAAGAACCAGGAGATGACAGACACTGTAGTCGCAGGCGACATGGTTGCTCTCGGAAAGCTCCAGAACACCAAGACAGGCGACACTCTCTGCGCTAAGAATAAGCAGGTCAAGCTCCCTGCAATCGCATTCCCAAGCCCATGCTACTTCATCGCTGTAGAAGCTGCAGACAAGAATGAAGACGAGAAGATGGCTCAGGGTCTTGCAAGACTCATGGAAGAGGATCCTACATTCGTACTCGAGAGAAATGCTGAGACACATCAGACTCTTCTCGGCGGACAGGGAGACATCCAGCTCGGAATCATCCAGGCTAAGCTGAAGGACAGATACGGAGTATCCGTAAATGTTGTTCCTCAGAAGATCGCTTACAGAGAGACCATCAAGGGCAACTCCGATGTTCAGGGTAAGCACAAGAAGCAGTCCGGCGGTGCAGGACAGTATGGTGACGTTCACATCAGATTCTCACCTTCACAGGAGCCTGGCCTCGAGTTCTCAGAAGAGCTCTTCGGCGGATCAGTTCCTAAGAACTACGTACCTGCAGTTGAGAAGGGACTTCTCGAGTGCATGGAAAAGGGCCCTCTCGCAGGATGCAAAGTACAGAACATCAAGGCCGTTCTCTATGACGGTTCATATCACGAAGTAGACTCCAACGAAGTTTCCTTCAAGATCGCTGCATCCCTCGCATTCAAGAAGGGTATCGTAGAGGCTAAGCCTTGCCTCCTCGAGCCTATCATGAAGCTTGAGATCACAGTTCCTGAAGCATACGTAGGAGCTGTAATGGGCGACCTCCCTAACAGAAGAGGTATCGTAATGGGAATGGACCCTACAATGAACGGTACTGTTCTCCACGCTGAGGCTCCACAGTCAGAGCTCTTCGACTATGCTATCGCACTCAGATCGATGACACAGGCAAGAGGATCCTTCACAGTAGAGTTCTCAAGATATGCAGAGCTGCCAGGCAACCTCGCAGACAAGGTAATCGCAGCTTATAAGGCTTCACAGGAAGAGAAGTAAGGTTCTCTTCGGACCATACGGCGTTGCCGTACGGACGAGAACCTTGACCTACGGGGGCTGAGCCCCTTCGGTAAAATCATTTCTTCGAATATACGGCGTATTAAGACTCCCGGACTTTTGTCCGGGAGTTTTTTCAGTATGACGGGCATGCCGTCAATCTGTGGTGAAAGTCCACAAGGGACGTAGCCAACGACGAACCCCATAGCGACTCCCAAGGCTCAAATCGTGAGGTTTGGGCGGGAAGAAGGGATAGCAAAATCGTAGCCTGACGAACAGAAACCTAATACCAAGGCGCATACGGCGGATAAGCGGGCTGAAAGTCGTGAAGTCCCAAAGTTGGTCGTAACCCGTATGCGTAAATTAGGCAGGTAGACGAGGAAAGATTGACGAGCTTATCCCGTGAGGTCTCTCGGACGGAGAAATCCGCAGTAACAACGAACTGTGAGAAGTCAGCCAAGGTCATAGTAGCGATGAAGTCTCTGTAATGAAGATGGAGCGAAGGACCGAACAACCCAATAGTCAAATGGAACTCTCAAGGCAAGTATCCGTATCCGACGAGGACTATAGTAGCGAAGACGTAACGGAGTGAAAGGTTCACAGGAGGTAGGAGTGAGGATACGAGAGCGAAGGAAGGAAAGGAGACAAATCTATGTCGCAACTCTTAGAGGAGATACTCTCAAGGGACAACATGATGCGAGCGTACAGGCGAGTAGTCGCGAACAAAGGCGCGAGCGGAGTGGACGGGATAACGACCGATGAGGTCAAACAATATCTCATTGAGAACTGGGAGGATATCCGCGAACAGATCCGGAACCGCAAGTACAAACCTCTGCCGGTGCGTAGGGTAGAAATACCTAAGCCGAACGGAGGGATACGCAATCTCGGTATACCGAGTGTGGTGGACAGAATCATTGAGCAGGCGATAGCGCAGAGACTGACTCCAATAGTTGAGCCACTATTCAGTGACTACAGCTATGGATTCAGGCCAAAACGCAGAGCACAGCAGGCAGTCATCAAAAAACTGCTCGAATACCTCAATGACGGATACACGTACATCGTGGACATCGACCTCGAAAAGTTCTTCGACAATGTCCCACAGGACAAACTCATGTACCTTGTACACGGGATAATCGACGACGGAGATACGGAATCGCTTATCCACAAATACCTCAAAGCAGGAGTGATGGTACAAGGCAGGTACGAGGCAACGGAGAAAGGAACACCGCAAGGCGGCAACCTCTCACCGCTCTTGTCTAACATCATGCTCAACGAACTGGACAAGGAACTCGAAGCAAGAGGACTTCACTTCGTAAGGTACGCAGATGACTGCATCATCGCAGTAGGCAGCAGCGCTGCCGCGAACAGAGTAATGCACACAATAACGAAGTGGATAGAGAAGAA
>CACWYF010000147.1 GCA_902765035.1 uncultured Eubacteriales bacterium | reverse complement strand
AGTTCCATGTGAACGCTCTCGAGATACTCACAGGAAATGTTGTGGATCAGGAGTCTTATGAATACTGGGCATCGGAAGGATACAACGAAGAGACCGGTGAATATGAAATGAATGCGCCGGTCGAATGGTCTCTGCTGCGCACGGCTGACGGGGAGTTCTATGAGGATGATTATCTTGATGTGACAGGAAGACTGATCGGCGGCTGCACTGATGTCATCGACTGGCTGATAGGTACTCCGTACGAGGATCTTAAAGGATTCACGGAAAGATACGCAGATGACGGTTTCATCTGGTTCTTCGACACCTTCGAGTACAATCCTATGGCCCTGATGTATTCGATGAACAAAATGAAGATGATGGGACTTTTCGATAATGCGAAAGCTGTCATATTCGGCCGTGTATGCTTCCCGGGCGAAGCGACAGACATAGACTATCTCACACAGCTTGAAAGAGTATTCGGTGAAATGGATGTCCCTGTAATATGGGGAGCGGATATAGGACACACAAAGCCATCAATGACGCTGATAAACGGCAGCATAGGTCATCTTGAGTACAGTAACGGACACGCATTGATATCAATGGAACTTCGCTGAAAAAAGTTACTGCTTTTTCTTCTTTCTGCGTTCCTTTACCTTGTGTTCCTGCATTTCTTCCATGTAACCCGCAGTAATGATACCTGCCGGAAGCGCTATGACAGCTATGCCGAAGAATGCCGATATCATTGTTATCAGGCGTCCTATAGTTGTTGTCGGGATTATATCACCGTATCCTATAGTTGTAAGTGAAACGGTCGCCCAGTATACAGCTTCGAAAAAACTGTCAAAAGAGTCAGGCTCAACATTCAGTACTATGATTGCAGAAGTGAATATATAAGCCAGAGTCATAGTCCCTACTGCGATCAGTGACTCTTTGGACCTCTTGATGACAGCTATAATGATCTCAAAGTTTGTCGAATATCTGAACATCTTGAATACTCTGAACACTCTCAGAGCATTCGCAAGTCTGACAAGCCTCAGCAGTCCGAATCCGCTGTTGATAACAATAAAATGCGGCAATATGGATAATAAATCAATGATTGCCAGAAGTGTAAACGGATAACGGATCACAGCAAACACGAACTGGTCATTCAGCTTATAATCCGCTGTAAGAAGCCGCAGTATATAATCGATGATAAATACTGTTACGCATACCCTTTCGATCTCAATCCACCCTGGCGAAGGCTCTTTGATGCACAGCGGAATGATGCTGACGATTATTATGAACATGCTGAGCACATCATAAATATGACTCAGGGTATCATCCGGCCCTGCGACCTCAATAATCTCATATATTCTCTTTCTGAAACCCATAACCCATACCTCATTTCCCAACTCATACTAGGATTATAGCAATTCGGTTTATAGAATAACAAGATATGTGACAACGGGGACGGTTCTGACTGTCATCTTTTATTTACAATGAATCCGGTCAATTTGATATTTTCTGTTCATAAAAAAGCCGGCACCGGCGTACATGTATTGTGTACGCTGATGCCGGTCATTTAGTTGTCAATACGCAGATGTGTCAGATTGACTGACACTAAAAGCTGTGAAATATGACAGTCAGAACCGTCCCCGTTGTCATTTTACAGCAGGCTTACGCTTGCGATGAGTCCTGCGAATACGATGGATACCATGGATACCAGCTTGATCAGGATGTTGATCGATGGACCGGATGTATCCTTGAACGGGTCGCCGATCGTGTCGCCGACTACAGCAGCCTTGTGATTGTCGCTGCCCTTGCCGCCGAAGTGACCTGCCTCGATGTACTTCTTCGCATTGTCCCATGCGCCGCCGGAGTTAGCCATGAAGATAGCCATGATGAATCCGGATACTGTAGCGCCGCAGAGCATACCTACTACTCCGAGACCGCCGAGGATGAGACCTGTGACGATAGGAGCAGCAATGCCTACGCATGCAGGAAGGATCATTTCCTTGAGGGAAGCCTTGGAGCAGAGGTCTACGCATCTTGCATAGTCAGCTTCAGCCTTTCCTTCCATGAGTCCAGGGATCTCCTTGAACTGACGTCTTACTTCTACTACTACACTCTGTGCAGCTCTGTTAACAGCACCCATTGTGAGAGCTGAGAACAGGAACGGCAGACAAGCACCGATGAAGAGTCCTACGAGCACCTTAGGATCGAGCAGGTTCAGTGTGAGATCCTGTCCGTCCGGCATGTATACAAGGAGCTTTTCCTTGAAGTTAGCGATGAGAGCCAGAGCTGTCATTCCTGCAGAACCGATAGCGAAGCCCTTTCCTGTAGCAGCTGTTGTGTTGCCCAGGGAGTCAAGAGCGTCTGTTCTCTCTCTTACCTGAGGATCAAGTCCTGCCATCTCAGCGATACCGCCGGCATTATCTGCGACCGGGCCGTATGCGTCAGTAGCAAGAGTGATACCAAGTGTTGAAAGCATGCCTACAGCTGCAAGGGAGATGCCGTAGAGTCCGATGCTCGAAGGAGCAACGTCTACCGGGCAAAGTCCTGCGCAGTAGTAAGCGATGATGATAGCCGCACCTACGATGAGGATAGGAAGAGTTGTCGAAGCCATTCCTGTTCCGAGACCGCTTATGATGAGTGTAGCGGTACCGGTCTGGGAGGACTCAGCGATCTTCTGTGTCGGCTTATATGTATCTGATGTGTAGTACTCTGTGCAGAGTCCGATCAGGACGCCTGCAGCAAGTCCCGCGATGATCGCAAGGTAAAGTCCGTAGAATTCCTTACCGAACAGCCATGCTACGAGTACGAACGAGAATACAGCAGTTGCGATAGCAGCAAAGTTGGTTCCTCTTCTCAGAGCAGCGAGCAGGTTCTTCTGGCTTGCACCTTCCTTGGTCTGTACGAGGAATGAACCGATTACGGAGAAAACTACTCCGACAGCTGCCATCAGAAGAGGCAGAGCAACGGATTTTACTCCGAGACCGCTTGACAGGAATGCGATAGCACCGAGAGCGCATGTGGATACCATGGATCCTACATATGACTCATAGAGGTCAGCTCCCATGCCTGCAACGTCACCTACGTTATCGCCTACGTTGTCTGCGATTACAGCCGGGTTACGAGGGTCATCCTCAGGGATTCCTGCCTCAACCTTACCTACAAGGTCAGCGCCTACGTCAGCAGCCTTGGTAAAGATACCGCCGCCTACACGGGCGAACAGAGCCATTGAAGAAGCTCCCATTCCGAATGTAACCATTGCAGCTGTGATGTTCTCGAGTGTTTCGTGGAAAACGAGATCGAGCAGTGCGTACCAGAGCGAGATGTCGAGCAGGCCGAGACCTACTACTGTGAATCCCATTACCGAGCCGGCAGAAAAAGCAACACGGAGTCCTCTGTTAAGGCTCTCCTGTGCAGCGCAGGCTGTACGATCGTTGGCTCTTGTTGCAATGCTCATTCCGATATAACCGGAGAGACCTGAGAAGAAACCGCCTGTGATGAAGGCAAAAGGTACATACCAGGTCAGCTTATGAGCTGCAGCCATTCCGCAGAGTACCAGGAACATGACAGCGAAGAAAATGATGACTGTACGGTACTGGCGCTTGAGGAATGCGCTTGCTCCTGTACGGACAAATCTTGAGATCTGCTTCATCCTGTCTGTTCCCTCGTCTGCGTTCAGAACCTTCCTGGCCTGAGCGTAAGCGAAGAAAAGAGCAACCAGTGAAGCAAACAGACTGATCCAGTACAAATGTGATAACAGATAGTCTTGCATAGAAATGCCTCCTTACCAATAAATCCCAAAAATATCCATAATTGCCCTTACATTGAATTATAGAATTGTTCGACCGTCAGTACAATGTATGAGTCTTATGTTTATTTTTGTTTTTCAATATGTAAATGATAACAGAATTGCCTGCAATATCAAGGGATTAGTGGTATCAAATATGTTTTTTTGACAATAATATTTCAAATGTTTTGTTTTTGTACACAATATTGATTTCCAGTTTAAGTAAACATCACAACTATGCCTGAAGAGTACAGTACAGGATCCTGCGCTGCTTCAGGCACGAAAAAAGATCCGGAGCATCAGATGCACCGGATCTTTTGGTTGTAGCTTCAGCGCGATTAAACCACCGGCTATGCCGGTGAGAATTAAGGGCTTTAGCTTCAAGAATAATACCTCCAATGCTAACATGAGAGTGGCTAC
>CACWYF010000146.1 GCA_902765035.1 uncultured Eubacteriales bacterium | reverse complement strand
AAAAGCAATATGCACGGGCAAGGGAAACGTGGAGTGCTGGCTCAGACTCGGATATTACTACAGCGATAAGAGCTGTGATACTTCGTCGAGGCTGACCTATTCACAGGTAGTCACCACAGACAGCCATGCGTGGTCGGCGTGGACGACTGCAAAGGCTGCGACCTGCACGGCAGCAGGGATGCTGAAGAGGACCTGCAGGGAATGCGGTGCATCAGAGACCAGGACTGTTCCGGCGCATGGTCACGCATGGAGCAGGACGGTCCTTCTGGACAGTGACAGCTACAGATGTGCACACTGCGGCTCATCGTACTCCGTATCAAAGGTCATAGTCGACCTGCCTAAGGTTTCGATCAAAAAGCCGGGCAGGGCAAAGGCGTCCTTCACAGCTAAGTGGAAGAAGGTAAGCAAGAAGAACCGCAAGAAGATCGGCGGAATAGAGATCCAGTACAGCATGAGACGTGACTTCGCATCTTCATATACGATTAAGACTGCGAAGAAAACTGCCACAAGCAAGAAGTTTAAAAAGCTCGGCAGAAAAAATACATATTATGTACGTGTCCGTTCATATAAATGGATAAGCGGTAAGAAGCATGTATCCGCATGGTCTGCTGTAAAGACGGTAAAAACAAAATAATACAATACTTCAGGGTAACAATGGGCGGAAAGAAGGAAGGCTAAATGCAACTGAAACTGAGAGATGAGCTCCTGAATATGGAGAAAGTAAGCTATGCGATGGACCACATCGAGCTGCCTGAGGGTGGTGTCGACTGCAGCGAGGGCTGCACGCCGTACGGATTCCCGCCGGAGATGCTGAAGGCTGTAGAGAATTTTGACATGAACAGGCTGGGACCTTACCCTCACAGCACCGCTATATTCGATGGTCTGCTTGAATACTGGAAGGGCCAGTTCTTCCTTGAACCGGAGAACCTGTTCCTGACAGACGGAAGTATCGCAGCCATATACGTAGTATGCAACATTTTCAACCGCCCAGGGGCAAAGGTCATTGGAATAGCACCTCAGTTTACGGATTTTGAGATGACGGCCCGCCTGCTTGGAATGGACTATCAGCCAGTGATGCTGAAGAAGGAGAACAACTACGCCATCGATCCTGACGAGATCATCGAGGCAATAGACGAAGAGACGAGCCTCGTATATATCGATAACCCGAACAATCCGACCGGCCAGGTCATTGACAGCTATGCCATCGAGCAGATCCTCAAGAAGGCTGAGAGATGCGGTGCGGCTGTAGTAGTCGACGAGGCTTACGGAGACTTCATGCCTAACCAGAATTCGGCGGCAAAATTCCTCGAAAAGTATGAGTGCATGATCATGATGCGTACGCTTTCCAAGGCGTTCGGCCTTGCCGGTCTCAGGATCGGATACATCATCGCGCACAAGCCGGTGATCGCAGCAATGCGCAAGATCACGAACCCTTATCAGGTGAGTGAATTTGCCCGCGAGCTCGGAGGAGAAGCTCTCCGCCACTCATATCATATCTGGGAGAACGTAACTGATTTTGCCAGAATGAAGAGGGAAATCAAGGCGACTGTAGGGCACAAGCTCCACATTGCGCAGACTTACGATACGGTCTCGATATTCCTGCTCTGGCATGATGATGAGAACGTAGACCTCAAGCAGGAGTTCTTCGACAGGGGAGTCCTCTGCGTATCCGGATCCGACTTCACTGGACTCGGAAAGAATTATGCGAGAATAAGACTGCCGAAGATAGACGAATTCCCGGTGCTGTTCAAGGCTATAAAGGACATCGATCAGGGGAAGTAGACTCAGAAAATCTCAAGAAAAAGCGCCTGACGGCTTGATTGCTGTCAGGCGTTTTGCATCGCTGTATATTGTTGGTCCTGTATGGAAGTGCAGCCGGAATATCAGGAATCGAGGAGATTCCCAAAGCTGCTGACTATGCTGCCGCTGATGCGGCCTGTGTGGACATCACAGTAGTTGGCTATGAGTGTTCCGACGATCAGGAGCACCATGGCTTCGGCTTCCTTCTTGCCGACCTCGCCGCCGTATACCTTGATGAGGGCTTCTTCCATTACTTTGCGCCAGTCAGCGAATTCCTCTTTGACAACAGCGGCGATCTCAGGGTTGTAACGGGTCAGAACATAGATCTGCGTAAGTGCACTTGGGCGCTTGTCACCGAAATTGTTCTCTGCTACATAGGACATGAATGCGTTGAGATAGTTGATGTTCGACTTATAGCGCTTGCGGCTGTGCGTCTCAAACCAGTCTATGCAGATCTGCGAAACGAAATCGCGGACATATTTTATGTAGCTCAGTACGAGGTCGTCCTTGCTGTTGAAATAGTTGAGGAGATTGGCATGGGACATGCCTGCTTCTCTTGCTATATCCCTGAGAGAGACGTTCATCATAGGAGTCTCTTTCATGCATTTTTCAAAGGCCATCAGAATATCCAGCCTTACCTTTTCTTTATCTACTATCAGTGGCATAAGCCTCTCCTTTTCCCAGTCCTTTTCTTACCACCACGGCATAAATCTGACCGCGTGGTCATTCGCTGTTCATGCAGTATTGTATCAGAAAAGCGTTGAAAAATGAATGAGTTGAGCCATATAATCCGCTCTGTATGAAAAAAATGCAATTCGCGGTTTCTGACATCTATTCATTTCGTTCTTTTACCAGAGGTAAAGTGGTATAATCTAAAAGATTTGATAAGGTGAGGGGCGGAGGAAGAAAATATATAAGAGGTGATCAGTCATGAACGACAAGGACAGAGCTGCAGACATGCAGAGTGAAGACAAATACAGAAAGAGACATAAAATGTTCGCGCAGATCCTTAAGGAGGAACTGCTGCCGGCGATGGGATGTACTGAGCCTATCGCGATAGCGTATGCCGCAGCCGTAGCGGCAAAAACCCTCGGGAAGCGCCCTGATGAGATAATCATTGAGGTAAGCGGGAACATTATCAAGAATGTAAAGAGCGTAGTGGTGCCGCATACCGGAGGCCTGAGAGGCATCCCGGCTGCAGCTGCTGCCGGCGCGGTGGCGGGCAATGCAGACGCAGAGCTCGAGGTCATATCCAATGTTACACCTGAGCAGATCGAAGAGATGTCTAAGTACATGAAAAATGCTCATCTCGAGGTGCGCCACGTGGACAACGGACACATCTTCGACATCATCATAACGGCAAAGAAGGACGGCGACGAGTCATGCGTCAGGATAGTGGACTATCATACCAATATAGTTCTGATCAGAAAAAATGATGAGGTGCTGCTCGAGAAGGAAATCGTTGAGCAGACAAGCGGACTTACAGACAGGAGCGTTCTCTCCGTAAGACGTATCGTCAAGTATGCAAATATGGCAGATCTGGATGAAGTAAGGGAAACCCTTGAAAGGCAGATCAGCTACAACATGGCAATAGCTGAAGAGGGAATAAGAGGCAACTACGGGGCCAACATCGGTTCGGTTCTGCTCTCAGGTCACCCGGATGATATAACATACAGGATGAGAGCGTATGCCGCAGCTGCAAGTGACGCCCGTATGAACGGATGCGAGCTGCCGGTAGTCATAAACTCCGGAAGCGGCAACCAGGGAATAACAGCGAGCGTTCCGGTCATCGTATTCGCAAGGTGCAACAACAAGACACATGAGGAGCTGCTGCGCGCACTTCTTGTTTCCAACCTTGTGACGATCCACCTCAAGACCGGCATCGGAAGACTCTCTGCCTACTGCGGAGCGGTAAGTGCCGGCTGTGGAGCAGGTGCGGGAATCGCATATCTTCAGGACGGAAGTGTTGATGCCGTTGCTCATACCGTAGTAAACGCTATCGCCATAGATTCGGGAATCGTCTGCGACGGAGCCAAGGCAAGCTGTGCTGCCAAGATTGCATCAGCTGTAGATGCAGGACTCATGGGCTTCAATATGTACAGACAGGGAGACCAGTTCTTCGGCGGTGACGGGATCATCAAAGACGGTGTTGAGAAGACCATCGAGACCGTCGGCAAGCTCGCAAGACGCGGCATGAAGGAGACCGACGAGGAGATCATACGTCTCATGCTGGAAGATTAGCTGACAACGGGGACGGTTCTGACTGTCACGATGAATGCAGCCCATTACACAACTCTGCTCGCGTCCTCGGGATTGCTGGTATAGCTCCTGTGCAATCCCTGCGGAATACTCGCAGTGCTGTGTAATGGGCTGCATTTTTATAATGCGTCAAAAAGGACCGTCCCTTGTGACACACTGCAAAATAAGTGCGCCCTGCAAATCCTGCGGTGCAGAACCTGCGAGGGCGCATAAGCAA
>CACWYF010000145.1 GCA_902765035.1 uncultured Eubacteriales bacterium | reverse complement strand
CTGTACATGATGCGCGAATTACTGCAGAAGACAGACGATGATCATACGCTCAATGCCTCGCAGTTGATCGAGATCCTGGGAAGCTACGGCTGTCAGGCAGACCGGCGTACGATCTATTCGAACGTTGAGATCCTGCAGGATTTCGGAATCGATGTCATTAAGGCGGAAGGAAATGCCGGCGGCTATTATATTGGCAGCCGTGATTTTGAGCTGCCGGAGCTCAAACTCCTTGTCGATGCTGTGCAGTCATCCAAGTTTATCACGCCAAAAAAGACGCAGGAGTTGATCGGCAAGATCGAAAAGCTCACCAATGAGCAAAAAGCGCGGGAACTCAACCGGACGGTCGTTATTCTGGGACGTATGAAGGCCGGCAACGAGACGATCTATTATAATGTGGACGGTCTGCATGAAGCGATGAATGCGGACAGGCAGATCACTTTTAAATACGCGGAGTGGTCACCGAAGAAAAAACTAGTCCCGAAGCGTGACGGTGCACTGGACCGGGTGAGCCCGTGGGCACTGACCTGGGATGATGAAAATTATTATCTGATCGGTTATGAGGACGAGAAAATCAAGCATTTCAGGGTCGACAAAATGCTTGGTATCTGTATGACGGAAGATAAACGCATTGGGCAGGAAGCGTTCAAGGACTTTAATCTGGCGGCCTTTGCAAAAAAGACGTTTGGTATGTTCGGCGGCCGTGAGGAATCTGTCACACTGCGCTGTAAAAATGAACTGACCGGTGTAGTTCTGGACCGCTTTGGAACAGATATCATGCTGATCCCTGAAGACAAAGAACACTTCACTGTCCGGGTCACCGTTGTCATCAGCCCTCAGTTCTTTGGCTGGGTAACCGGGATCGGAGCGGGTCTTGAGATTATCTCTCCGGCGACTGTGAGAGATGAGTACAGCGCGTATTTAAACGGTATTTTGCAGGTTTATAAGGCTTGACAGCGCAATTTGATTGGATTAGGATTACATATGTGCAATAACAATTGTCTGATTCGAAGGAGAACGTCAGACAGCTTAGTATCTATGATTAACGGAGGTGTTTCATGAAAGGGTTTATGAAGGAATTCAAAGAGTTTATCAGCAAGGGTAACGTAATGGACATGGCTGTAGGTATCATCATCGGCGGTGCTTTCACAGCTATCGTAACAGCACTCGTTGACAGCATTCTGATGCCGCTCATCGGAGCTCTCTGCGGCGGACTCAGCGTAGCAGACATGTCGATCAAAGTCGGAAATGCTGCTATCGGATACGGAGCTTTCCTTCAGGCGATCATTGACTTCCTGCTCGTAGCATGGGTGCTCTTCATGATCATCAGGGCTCTCAACAAGGCTAAGGCTGCTGTAGTTGCAGAAGAAGAACCTGCACCTGAAGAACCTGAAGAAAAGCCTGCAGACATCGCTCTTCTTGAGGAGATCAGAGACCTGCTGAAGAAATAAGCAGATGAAACTGTACCTGGACGACAGAAGAACGCCACCGCGGGACGAAGGGTATCTGGCAGCTGACAATTATGCTGATTTTCTGGCTCTGCTGGATAAATACAGGGACTGTCTGGAAACAGTGGATCTCGACTATGACCTCGGATGGGACAGTCTGTTCAACGTATACCATGCACTTACATACATGAAAAAGCACGGCATCTGTCCTCAGCACATCAATGTACATTCCACACACATAAGCGGACGCGACAAGATGCTGAGGTACGCTTTGACCAATTTTCCCGATTCTCTTGTGACAGGATGGGCAAGCGATTACTAGACCGTCAGCTGTGCATCGATATAACTTACGGAGGAAGATCACATGATAACATTTGCATTACTGGTTATACTGGCTGTAGCATATGTTTTTCTGAAGGTCAGCAATGTGAGAGCTGAGTTCGCAAGAAAGGATGCAGAGAGGCTCAGGGAGGAACAGGCTGCACAGGAGGCTATGGAAGAAGCTGAAGAAGAGGCTGAGATGCGCGCCTCCGCTGTGGATGTAGAGGCTGAGACCATAGAAAACGACGGGGACGCCGAATAGTCACGCGCTGCAGCTAGAATAAGAATATGATCCTGCTCTTAAAAAGAGCAGGATTTTATATTGCATACAAGAAAATACAATAGTAAAATAAACCGCAGTGCGGTTCTGAACACTGCAATTAGAGGGATTAGAAGAATTTAAAAAAGGAAAATTTATTTATGAAAAATGATTATCTTGAAAAAATGAATCTGCCTGCTGATCTCAGAACAGCTCTGGCAGGATGCCCGAATATAGTTTTTCCTGAAAGCAAGGAAGAGCTGTATGAACTCTGCTTCGGTACATCCGGAGGAAGTGTTCATATCGTTGGATATACAGTACCGGGACACGGCTACATCCAGGAGGCAGAGGTTGTAAGATGCAAGAACGGATCATCCGTCAATTTCAGTGAGGAATACATGAGGAGGAGAGATCCTAACTGCATGTACATCGGAGATGACCTTCCGACAGACAAGCCGAGATTCTCCGAAGTATGGGGAATGAATTTCGGAGATCTCAGAGCAGCTACTATGAACTGGCTTTCAGAGCAGCCGCTTATTGTAATGCCTGTCAGCATCGGAGGTAAGTACCACGGCTATACATGCCTGGTTGTATGCCCTGTGAACGCAGCATTCTTCGCTTATGCGCTCGCCAACATCCAGGATTTTGTCAGCATCAATGACATTGAGGATGGCTATACACCTCGCTCGATCATATACGTTGCGCCGCCTTTCAGACATACACACTTTGGCGGCAAGCAGGCTGTAGTCCACTGCAGATCTGAAGAGCTGCACGAGGTGTTCTCCTACAACCTGTATCCGGGACCAAGCGCCAAGAAAGGCGTATTTTCGATTCTTCTGGATATCGGAGAACATGAAGGATGGATCACTAACCATGCTTCAGCTGCACTTCTGCAGACACCGTATGAAAACGAGATCGTATTCATGCATGAAGGTGCATCGGGCGGCGGAAAGAGCGAGATGCTCGAGCAGATCAGAAGAGAGGGAGACAACAGAGTACTTCTGGCAACACATACGATCACAGGCGAGGAATTCTATCTCAACATAGGTGATACATGTGAGATATTCCCGATTGCTGATGACATGGTCATGGCTCATAAGGATATGCAGTCCACATCCGGCAAGCTTGCAATAACAGATGCCGAGAACGGATGGTTCCTCAGAGTGGACGGCGATAATTACTATGGCAATATTCCTCTTTATGAGAGGATCAGCATACATCCTGATGAACCGCTTGAGTTCTTCAATATTGACGGTACTCCGGGAGCAACATGCCTCATATGGGAGCATACACTCGAGAAGGACGGCAAGCCTTGCTCAAATCCGAGAGTCATAATCCCGCGTGACATGATAGACAACATCATTCCGGGAGATGAGGCTCTTGATGTAGATATCCGTTCATTCGGTGTAAGAATGCCACCTAGCTCCAAGGAGAATCCTAACTACGGTATCATGGGATTCGTTCAGATCGTTCCGCCTGCGCTGGCCTGGCTGTGGAGACTTATTTCGCCTCGCGGATTCAAGAATCCTTCGATCGCAGATAACTCATCCGGCAGCGGCCTCAAGGCAGAAGGCGTCGGATCCTACTGGCCGTTCGCTACAGGACAGAAGGTCAAGCAGGCCAACATGCTCCTTCACCAGATCGTTGATACACCTAACACTCTGAACATCCTTATCCCTAACCAGCATATCGGTGTGTACAACATCGGATTCAAGGCTGAATGGATCACCAGAGAGTATCTTGCAAGAAGAAGCGGAACGGTCAAGGCTTCACACCTTGTTCCTGCAAGATGTCCGCTGTTCGGATATTCTCTTGATGAGATGAAGATAGACGGACAGTATATCAGAAAGACATTCCTCAGACCTGAGATGATGTCGAGAGTAGGCGAGGACGGATATGATGAGTGCGCCAAAATCCTGACTGACTTCTTCAAGGAAGAGCTGAAGGAATTCCTCGTTCCGGAACTCGATCCGCTGGGCAGACAGATCATCGAGCTTTGTATGAACGATGCTCCTATTGAGGAGTATCTCAAGCTGACTCCGATCAATTCTATCAAGGGCAGACACGAGAGAAGCAACTGATATCCGGGATATACAGCTGAACTTTAAATATTTACAGAGGGGCCGATTCAATGATGATCCGGCTCCTATGTTTTTTCTGAAATAATACCTGCCTGCGGTTCTATCTGCTATAATGTCAGACAGAAAGGCATCAGCGATGAGCAACAAATGGAACGAGATATATCCGCGGCCTCAGCTGGTCAGGGAAGAAT
>CACWYF010000144.1 GCA_902765035.1 uncultured Eubacteriales bacterium | reverse complement strand
AATAAGAGAAGAAAATGAAAAGCAAATTGGAGAGAGAGATTAACATACAAAATTATATATGAAAGGAGATATTTATGAATACAATAGAGGAAATTCATAAAATAAGAGAAGAAAAGAAAAAAGAATTGGATTTAAGGGTAAATACGAATTTAGACACACGAGAAAAACATATTTTAGTATGTCATGGAACAGGTTGTACATCATCTAAGTCACCAAAAATTTTAGAAAATTTTAGAAAGATCTTAGAAGAAAAAAATATTGAAAATGTAAGAGTTATTAAAACAGGATGTTTTGGGCTTTGCGCAAAAGGACCAGTAGTAATAATTAGACCAGAAAATACATTTTATGCACATGTTAAACCAGAAGACTGTGAAGAAATAATACAAACACATATTGTAGAAAATAAAAGAGTAGAAAGACTATTATGCAAAGACATTGATGGAAAGCTTGTAGAAAAACTTGATGAATTAGAATTTTACAAAAAACAAAAAAGAATTGTATTAAAAAACTGTGGAGTTATTAATCCAGAAGATATAGATGAATATATAGCTTTTGACGGATACTTAGCATTAGAAAAAGTTTTAACACAAATGACTCCTGAAGAAGTTATAGAAGAAATGTACGATGAAGAAGGCAATCCGGTAGAGAGCGCGCCTCATCCTCAGCAGATACTGAAGATCAGGTTCAAACGCGTTCCGGAGGAGAACTTCATCATGCGTAAGAAGAAAGACCAGTAGTCTTATATAAGAAAGGCAGTAATAACCATGACCGATGACAGTTGGCCGTTATATTTACCCGTATGCATGATCATACTGATAATGATCATCAACTCCCTTGTAGTAGCTTCCAAGAGAGCTCTTGATTATATCGACCGCAACGCTATCAAGGAGATGCTCGAGGATGAGCCTGATAACAAAAGCCTTCAGGCTGTTACAGGTTTTCTTGCAAAACCGTCAAAGTATCATTATGCCGACCACGCAGCAAGCTTCATAAGCATCATAGCAGCATTCATGATCTTCAATGCTGTCATGTATTACCGCGTGAACGCGCCTCTGCTTGCAGCCTGCAACCTTGGGTTTTACATCATATACACCTCACTGAGTGACATTCTTCCCAAGAAGATCGCTGCTCAGTCAAGTGAAGAGACCGGTGTAAAGCTGATCGGCTTTCAGCAGTTCATATATGTGATCACATTTCCGCTCGTATGGATCTGCAAGGGAATTGCCAATGTCTTTCTGACAATAATGGGGAAGAAAACTGATGTCGATGATTCCTATTTCTCAGAGGACAAAGTCATGTCCATGCTTGACAGAGGTCAGGAATCAGGCGAGATCAAGGAGGAAGGCCGCAGGATGATCGACTCCATATTCGAGTTCGACGACCTTCTTGCATATGAGATCATGACGCCGCGTACGGACGTATTCATGATCGACCTTGATGATGACAGAAGCGAATACTTCGATGAGATGATGGAGCTGACTCACTCCAGGATCCCTGTGTACAAGGGCGATCCTGACAACATCGTCGGCATACTTCACATCAAGGACTACCTGTACAACGGAGCACGGAAGGGTTTTGACAACATCAAGCTCAAGAAGCTTCTGAGACCTGCTTATTTCGTACCGGAGACCAAGAACATCGATGCTCTGTTCCGTGAACTGCAGATCAACAGGCAGCATCTCGCTATCCTGATAGACGAATACGGCGGATTCAGCGGAATCGTCACGGTTGAGGATATCATCGAGCAGATCGTTGGCGACATTGATGATGAATTTGACGAAGAAGACAGGATCATAGAGAAAATCGACGATAACACATTTATCGTCGACGGTAATGTTTACCTTGACGATCTCGAGGAAGAGACGGGTGTTGAGCTTGAATCCGAGACCAGTGAAACGATCGGAGGCTTTATCATCGACCTTATGGGTGAGATCCCTAAGGAAAGAGTAAAATATGAACCTGTAAGATATGAGGATTATGAGTTCACGATCCTCAAGGTCAAGGACAGAAGAATAGTGAAGATCCGCATAGTCAAGCTGGAACAGAAGGACGAAGACGATGAATGATGATGTAAAATTCATAGAACTCATAGAGAAGGAAGTCCTCGCATTTGATGATGTCAGCCGTTTTGCCGGCGCCTCTCTCACGGAGAACATCCAGACCGCGTTCGGAAGAGGACTCATCAATCCGGGTATAAGGGTGACGACCGAAGACGAGCTGATTACTATCAATCTGGATATCATCGTATATTTCGGCGTCAACATCCCGCAGCTTTGCTATGACATCCAGACCAAGGTCAAGAACAATATAGAAGCAGAAACGGGGCTCGAGATAAAGGCTGTAAACATTACAGTCGAAGGCATAGACGAAAGAGATCCAGGCAACCAGGAGTCATAAATGAACAGAGAAGAGATAAGAGAAAAGACAATGCAGCTCATCTACCAGATGGACATCAACGGCGAATTCGACTACGAAAAGGCGAGCCCGGTAGATGAAAACGTCAGGATAATGAACAAGCCTCAGGCTGTAGCCACGCTCGAGGCTGTAAGAGATCATATCGGAGAAATCGACGAGATCATCAGAGCCAACCTCGACAAGTGGTCATTCGAACGTGTGGCACGCACAGACCTTGCCATACTCAGAACGGCCGTAGCAGAGATGATGTATGTCGATTCGATCCCGGGCAGCGTATCGATCAATGAGGCTGTCAAAATGTCAAAGAGATTCAGCGACGAGAAGTCCTACGCATTCGTAAACTCCGTCCTGAGCAAGATCGACAGGTACCTCAGTTCACAGAAGAAGAGCGGGGAGTAAGGCAGCATGCCTGATCTTTATCTCGGCATTGACACATCAAATTACAAGACCTCAGTGGCTGTAACTGACGGAGACAACCAAACGGTATTCGAAAGATCCGTGTATCTGGAAGTACCTCAGGGCAGCAGGGGTCTCAGGCAGTCTGAAGCATTCTTCCGACATTCCAACCGCCTGCCGGAGTATATAGAGGAGATGTCCTGTTCAGTAGACGTTTCCGCGATACGCGCGGCAGGTGTTTCGTCACGCCCGAGAAGAGTCGAAGGATCATATATGCCTTGCTTTCTTGCGGGAGTCAACGCCGCCAGGGAAATATCTGCGGTGCTCGGTATCCCTCTTCATGAGTTTTCACATCAGGAAGGTCATGCTGCTGCAATAATAGAAAACAGCCCTGATACGGACATGCGCAGATCAGTTCTGTTTCATCTGAGCGGCGGCACCACAGAGTTCCTTATCTGTGAGCCTGATGAAGGCGGATACAGAATGGAGATATGCGGAGGGACCAGAGACATATCCGCAGGCCAGCTCATCGACAGAGCCGGCGTCGCTATGGGATATCCTTTTCCTTCAGGAGCCTATCTTGATGACCTCGCAGAGACATACTATGCAGCGAACGGCAGGGTAAAGTCCTGTCTGCCGCGCATAAAGACCACAGACGGTGAGTTCAATCTCTCCGGTACAGAGACTCAGGTCCTGCGGACGATAGAAGTTTCTGATGCTGAGGAATACCCACAGCTCGCATACAGCATATTCGAGCGCATTGCTGAGCTTCTGGCATCATCAGCTGCAGGTTCTGCAGCCTCTGCCGGAACGGATACCGTTTATATGGCAGGCGGCGTATCAGCAAGCTCATTCATAAGAAGATCCATTGCAGAAAAGTGCTGGTCAGAACCTCAGATCATATTCGGTGATCCTGTTCTTTCAGGTGACAACGCCGTAGGTATCGCACGCCTGGCAAGAAGGGTCCACAACATATAGAAACGATAATGAAACCGGCAACAGTAACACAGGTAAATGAATACATAGCCAAGAAGCTGAGAGACGATTTCCGTCTCCGCAATCTTCCTGTGGAGGGAGAGATCTCAGGTCTCAGCAGAAGCGGGCAGCACATATACCTTACTCTCAAGGATGCCGGCAGTATGATAAAGTGCGCCATATGGGCATCGAATATACGCAGGATAGACACCAGCCTTCTTGAAAACGGCAGGAAGGTCATAGTAATAGCGGATATCAGCCCGTATGCCAAAGGCGGAAGCTATTCACTCAGCATCACTCATATCGAGGATGCAGGGCAGGGAGCTCTGATGGCAGAGTTCAACAGGATAAAGAAACTGCTTGAAGATGAGGGCCTTTTTGATAAGAAATGGAAGAAGCCAATACCTGAGTTTCCTCTCAGGGTCGGCATCGTCACATCTGCAACAGGTGCTGCCATAGAAGATATCAAGAAGATCATCACATCAAAGAATGATCTTACAGACATACTCATATTCTCGACTCAGGTGCAGGGTGAGGGAGC
>CACWYF010000143.1 GCA_902765035.1 uncultured Eubacteriales bacterium | reverse complement strand
TGTGCCTGTGCTCATACAGCCCCAGCACGTTCAGAAGCTCGTCTATGTCCAGAGGCTTGTCCGAGAGGAACGCCCCGACTTCAATGTTCTCCTTGACATTGAGGTTAGGTATGAGATTGTACAGCTGGAAGACATATCCGAGGTGCTTCCTTCTGTACTGTGTCAGAGCTTCCTCATTCATAGCGGTAAGAGTGTCTCCGCCTATCGATATGGTGCCGCTGTCGCAGCTGTCGATGCCGCCTATGATGTTCAGAAGCGTCGATTTGCCCGACCCCGAAGGCCCGAGCAGGACGCACATCTCTCCCTTTGCCGCCTTAAAGTTGATTCCCTGCAGGACTTCCTGCCTTGTTTCACCCTCTCCAAATCCCTTCTTCAGATCGCTTATGATCAGAAATTCTTTGTCATTACTCATGTTTCTCTCCGTTATAATTATCCTGTCCGCCGGCAGATCCGGGATTTGACAATTCTGCACGGCAAGTTAATCTGTGTTAATTAAGTTAGGCATATTTAACTTTACTCCATTATATTCTCCTAAATCGTTTTAGTCAACGGTTTCAGGGGATTTCATAAGAGCGGCATAAATGGAAATATTTACAAATTCACGGCCAGCTATTATACTTTCAGGTGTAGATAAGCAAAGGAAACAGAGGTACTGATAATGGCAAAAAACGCCGGAAGACGGGCCAATGCCGAGGCAAAGAAAAAAGCCCAGCAGAATGCCAGGACCAACAAGGAAATAAGCAAGCGCGCTGCCATGGAGCAGCAGCCTGTTCAGGAGGGCAAGCAAAAGGAAGTTCTCTATCAGGTGAAGACAAAACGTGATTCCGATGTCATCAAGGCATACATCACTTTCACTTACCGCGTGCTGCACCCGGGAGTCACAGGAAGGCTCATATTCTTCGGTGTACTTGTCGCTGCGCCGGCAATCATCGCCAAAGCTATGTGGCTCAAAATAGCATGCCTTGTTGTGGGCGCTCTGCTCATACTCCTCGGTCTCTTCCGCCAGTACATCTCGCTGGCAATGACCAAGAGCAAGGACGAGGCATACAAGAGAGGAACTGAGTTCACCTATGACTTCACCCAGTCAGACGCCACTTTCTACATGGATGGCGAGGTATTCAACGCCATCACCAAGTACAAGGACATCACCTCGTTCTTCTATGACGACAACTTCTACTACATGGGTATACGGAACAAGGATCTCCTCGTTCTCCCGAAGTCCCGCTTCACCATCGGCGATGCTTCAGAATTCGAAGATTTCATATATAAAAGAAGCCGCCGCACCTGCAAGTGGATACCTGACAAGTTCAGCGACCGCATGAAGCTCAGAAGAGCATACAAGACACTTCAGTACGAAGAAGAGGAGAAGAAGAGCAAAGTCAAGAAGCTTTCCTCAAAGTGATCTCCTCCGGCACATTATGAAAATGACCCCTTTCACCGGGCTTTGACAAGTCAGGCAAAAGGGGTTTTCTTATGCTCCCAGCAGCATCTGATCGAATTCGAACAGTATGCAGTTGACTTCGTGGATATTGGTTATTCCGCGCTCAAGGCAGTACTGGATGATAATGTCAAAAGTGCTGCTCTGCGAAAGAGACATCCCTGCGCTCCTGAGAAGATCCGCCGTCTGATCAAGGTTGAGACCAAGGGCAAAGGCAAAAGCTACCGCGGTCTTCTTGGTCGGTTTGTACTGCTCATTGCTCCTGATCTTGGAGAACAGCTTCCTGTCAATGTTGGCCTTCTTATATACCTCCGGGTCAGTCATCCCGCTCGCGTCTATGAGATGCAGGAGCTTCTGCTGGAAGGATTCGTCCTTGCTCCTGATGAGCTCCTCAAGCGTCTTGTTTCCGGCAGCCCCATCAATTGCGTCTGACAGCTCAGATTCCGAATACAGAGCTCCGGTAGATCTCTCCACAACCTCAGATTCCGCGTCAATTTCTTCAGCTTTAAGGAATCTTTCTGCTTTATTATCTCTTCTTCCTGCTCTGCGCAGGCTCCCAAGCACCCTCCTGCTTCGCTTCGGTGCGACGCCACGCGCTTCTGATGCCAGCAGCATCTCCTCCTCTTCGGTATAGAAGGACGCATCCAGGGGCTCACCGGGTGCAGCAAACGGCATGCTTCTTATTGCCTCCGCATCGCTTATATACGACCTGACATCCTCGAACAGCTCCGATGACAGTGCGAAAGACTCTCTGTCATACACGACAAGGGTGACATCCATCTCATGATCGTCAAGGAACCGGGATATCTCGTTTATGGCTATATCCAGGGCTTCATCCTTCGGGAATCCGTATGTCCCGGTGGACAGCAGAGGAAAAGCGACAGAACCGCACTCAAGATACGCAGCCTTTTCCAGGCAGTTCCTGTAGCATTCAGCGACTGTTTCGCGCTCACCGTATGTCCCGCCCCGCCATGCCGGACCGACCGTGTGGATTATGTATTTTGCATCGAGGGCAAAAGCAGGCGTCACTGCTGCCTGGCCGGGTCTCATCGTACCGATCTTAGCCCGCTCTGCAAGCAGCTTGTCGAGACCCGCCGCCTTATAGACAGCATAGTCAGTTCCCTCGCCGACCGCCACATCAGGATTCGCCGTGTTGACGATCGCATCAGCTTTAACTCTCGTAATGTCATTTCTTATTATTGAAAGCGGCATGCTCTGCCCTCCTTTCTGTCTTCTTTATCAGTATACCACGGGTCCGCAGAATATAAGCACCGGACCGCTTTTCGATCCGGTGCATTTTGACAGCCTGGATCCGGCACTCGTTATCTGCACATCCTGCACATCCTACCGCCGGATTATCTGCGTCTGCCTCTTTTCTTATAGTCCTTCCTGATCGCTCCGAGTGCGTCCTTCTCCTCAAACACCGCATCCATTTCCATGGTGTCGCACATCCTGAGTGCAGATACAGTCTCGGATACTACAGAGTAGTTCAGAGCCGTGCCCTCTCCGTCACAGTTGTACCTTGCTGCACGGGATGCGCGGATCCCGATTCTGGCCGCCTCTGCCGCTGCGTCGATGTTGGCTCCGAGGAAGATGAACTCCCAGTTGTATACTTCCTTCTGTCTCTCGATCATGCGGCGCACTCTGTCATAGTCATACATGCGGCTCGCGTTCTCCATTCCGTCGGTCGTTATGACGAAGATGGTCTTCTCAGGCACGTCCTCTTCCCTAGCATATTTGTGGACATTACCGATGTGATGGATAGCACTGCCCACTGCATCGAGGAGAGCCGTGCAGCCGCGCACATAGTACTGCCTGTCTGTCATCGGTTCCACCTTTTCGACCGGCACCCTGTCGTAAATGACATCACTGCGGTCATCGAAGAGAACTACCGAGACATATGCCTCACCGTCTTCCTTCTTCTGCTTTTCGATCATGCTGTTGAATCCGCCGATGGTATCGCTCTCGAGCCCTGTCATCGATCCGCTTCTGTCGAGTATCATGACGAGTTCCGTAAGTCCTTTTTTCATAATAAATACCTCCTGTTCTGTTATTCCTGCAGGTGACTCCTGTGAGTCTCCCGCGTGACTGCTTTTCTTTACAGTCACAGAATAGCAAAACCGGAGGTTATGAAGGTCGCTTCGCATGCGACACTTTGTTTTCTAAATGTGTGTGTGCAGGCGCTCGGCGGCGAAGGTCACGAACTCCTTGACTGCAGGTGCCGCGCTCTCGAGGTCAGGAAGAGTGATTCCCAGCTCGAGTCTGGACGGCGGGTCGATAGGCAGCATCACTGTATCTGTCTGCCAGTATCTTGTGATGCCGTCGTTCATGACAGCAATGCCGAGACCCTTCTCAACCATGTTGATGGCTGTATAATTCTCAAGTGTTGTCAGCCTTATGTTAGGAACGATTCCGTGCCTCTTGAAGAGTTCCCTGACATCTGCATCATCACCTTCACTCGGCATGATGATGTCTTCCTTTTTGCAGTTCTTTATCGGATAAGCATCAGCCCCTGCCAGCGGGTGATCCTTAGGCAGCACAGCTACCATACGGTCCTCTGCAAACGGGATCCACTCATACGACTGATTGGAAAGTCTCGAGCAGAATGCGAGGTCCGCTTTGCCTGAAGCGACCATCTTCTCTATTCTGTTCTTGGTCGTCTCCTCGATCTGGATGTTGATCGACGGATGAAGGTCGGTGAACGCCTTGATAATGCCCGGGAGTGTATGAGCGGCGATGCTGGCGAATGTAGCGATCATAACATTGCCCTTGTACATGCCCGAGAGCTCAGTGGCAGCCTTGTATATCTCGGCTTCCTTCTCTATATACTCCACAGCGATAGGATAGATGGACTCACCCTCACGCGTGAGAACAACGCCGTTGCTCTTTCTTGTGAGCAGTGAAAAACCGAACTCAGCCTCCATTGCGTGAAGCTCCCCTCATCTACAGATGAAACGAACGCTTTGCATTTGAGAACATCCATTTTGCACCTTCTTTTTCTGTGTAATGTGTCAGCGAGTGTGTCAAAAAGGACCGTCCCTGTTGACACATCTTTTTGAAAAAAATACCGGCGGGTAATAGCCCCGCCAGTATTCTTTTAATTAGATTCTGTTATCCAATGCATACGTGCATCCGATTAAATAGCCTCGCCCTTCTTGATAGCATCGTGGAGGAAGAGGAAGGATGTGAGGTAGCATACGATTACTACTACGAGAGTAAGTGTTCTCAGATCCAAACTCTTTACGATGAAGAATGCGCAGAATACGCCTATAGCTCCGCCGATTGCCTGTGTCCAGCAAGCAACAGGGTCATAACGTCCTTCCTGGATGAACTTTGGAGAGTTACCAAATGCCATCAGGTATGCGCAGGAACCCATCATAGCAGGGAATGCGCAGCCTGTGTCGAGTCCGAGGAGTACGCAGAGAGCCATGCACGGTGCATAGAGTCCAACGCCGATGGACATGAGTCCGCCGAGGATGAAGTTAACAACGATAGCGATGATCAGCTTGATGCCTCTCAGACCTGTAGCTGTTCCGATCTCACCGAACGGGCCAACTCCGAGCCATTTCATCAGCATTACTGTTGCGAGGATGAACATAGCTACGAACATTGCGTATCTAACTTTTCTTCTGTTGAACTTGGATACAATGCCAGCCATTACGTAGGCACCAACGATGGAAGCTACGATCATGGATACAAGTGTGAGAAGATCCATGTCCGGAACGAAGTCGAAGAACAGGAAAGCCTCGATACATACAGGTACGGTGTCTCCTACGTTCAGTGTACCAGGGATCAGTACGTCGTCTACGGACTTGGTCAGCTTGAACATTGTTGTTGACGGAGCGAATGATCCGATACCCAGTGTGTCGAAGAAGTTAGCAACAACACCGATGATGAGGGTTGCAATAAGGTTCTTCGGCTGCATACCCTTATCCCAGGTTTCCTTGAAAGTCAGACCTGTAACAGAGTCTTTCTCTGTGCTGCCTGCCATCTGTTTCTGCTTTCTGAGCATGAGCACTACGATGAATATAACACCGAAAAGTGAAATGCCTTTAAGAATCCACATTCCCATAAATAAACCTCCCATAAAACAAATCTTAATAATGAGATAAGTGCTGCATAGTCTTATATAACACTAGACTTTACAATACGTTATACCTGATTATAGCATTTCTGAATGCAAAGTCAATATAATGTGAAGGCTTTGTGATGAAAATGCGTGAAATATTTATCATCACAATTATTTAAAGCTAACTTTGTGCAGCGACACCAGGTAAAAATTCTCATTCCAACAAAAACTAACATTTCTACAGAAATAGATACATGTACATATATCTGCACAAAATGTGAGATTTATTATCTCTTTTATGGTAAAATCCATTTTGTATGGCACCTCTCCGGGAACAGTTCCGGAGAATGAAAGATGCAGATAACTTCCATATTATTTAAGGAGCTTTTTACTATATGAAACTCAATCCCGACAATGATGTATACCAGGGTGACCTCAGTACACTTAACGTAAGAAAGCAGGCATGGTCGAATGCGGAGAAATCTTCCATCAAGTACAGGAATGCCTCATGGATAGTACTTGCTATCGGTTTCTGCATAATAGTATTCGTAATGCTGCAGGTCAAGGATGGCACCACCAAGCTGAGCCAGCTTCCCCTCCATCTGAGCATCTGGATCACTGCACTTGCCGGATATCTGACTGCAAGGCAGGGCAAAAAGATTTCGCAGCAGCCTTTCTACGGTTTTCACATGGCCAGATTCGAGGCCGATGACGATACCGTGTACTATGTATATCAGAAGGGAATGTCCCTCAGGACTTATTACATACACGATAAAGATATAAAGAAGATCTACAGAGACGATGAATCCGGTGTCATCCTCATCGAGGGAGACGCAACCATCAACATCCAGACCCGTAAGGACGAGACCGAGGAAAAGGTTTCCGAGTTCTATGCACTCGTACCTTTCGATAAGTATGATCTTGACGACCTGCTCCAGCCATATAAGAAGCACGTAAGAAAATGTGACGGCAAGCTTCGTGAGAAGTACTCGGCCGAGCACATCTATAACAAATAGACCGGAGGCCTGCAAATGAGAAATCCCAACAGGACAGCAAATAGAAGGCGTGCGGAAAACGAAGAGAACGTAAGGCCGGATACGCTGGTGGTCGCAAGCGGCAGATACGGAAGCTGCAACCAGTACACCCAGTGGCTCATCGACAGGCTCGGTGCCGATGCGATGTCATACAACAGGCAGCAGCTCGGCTACACATCACTGTACCGCAACCTGATCTGGGTCGGCGCCATCAGGGATGCTGCCATCAGCAATCTTAACATGCTGTGGCAGAACTACAACAACTTCGGTCTTGACGGCAAGAAGATCATAGTCTGCGGAGTCGGCATCGGCAACCCTGAGAACCCGGACTATTACAACAGGGTCATGAAGAGGAGCGGCTGCAGTCCCGATTTCTGTTCCTTCCACATACTTCCGGGCAGGATCGATCAGGCCAGTCTCAGAATGCTTGACAGACCGCAGTTCGACAAGTTCCTAATAGACTCAAAGAGGATATACGGAGAAGAGACTCATCTGCTGGTCAATGAGAGAGCGGCGGATAACTATAACGGCGTAGATGCAAGAGCTCTTGAGCCTGTCATCCAGGAAATACTTGCAACAAGATACTGATACACACCGGCTGTTTTGCCTAAAACAGCCACACTTATAAACCACAACAAAGTGCATGCTTAAATGCATGCCGCATATTGAGGAGGGACTGAAATGAAAAGAATCGCAGTACTCACAAGCGGCGGGGACTCCCCGGGAATGAACGCGGCCATCAGAGCCGTCGTAAGATACGGAATCTACAACGACATGGAAGTCTTTGCCGTACACCGCGGCTACGAAGGTCTTATTGACAATGAATTCGAAAAGATGAGCAGACGCTCGGTAGCAGACATCCTGCACCGCGGCGGTACCATCATCCAGACATCCAGAAGTGTCAGGTTCATGGAGCCGGAAAACAGACAGAAGGCTTACGAGAATCTTAAGAAGCTCGGCATCGAAGGTCTTGTCGTCATCGGAGGAAACGGCTCTCTCACAGGCGCCAAGCTCCTAGAAGAAGAGACCGGCATGAAAGTCATCGGAATACCTGGAACCATCGACAACGACCTCGCGTATACAGACTACACCATCGGATTCGATACAGCTGTAAACACAGTACTCGATGCTATATCCAAGGTCCGTGATACCAGCTCTTCCCATGAAAG
>CACWYF010000142.1 GCA_902765035.1 uncultured Eubacteriales bacterium | reverse complement strand
ATAAGTGTCGTTGCGATGCCGATTATGTAGTAGATGGTCGTCCATGCCTCATGGGTATCAAGGTTGAAACTCATGAACCCGCCGAACACCACCAGTATCGCGACGAGAGGCATCATCGAGTTGACGCCTTCGATCTTCCCCCTGTTGGTGGAGTCTCCCCTGTCAGTCAGCCACGCGTTGTACGCGGCATCATTGGCTGTCGATCCGAAATATGTCATCACGCAGTCCATGACTATCGTCATGAATATGCTTTTGATGTATGCAAAACTGATGATGCTTATGCCCCAGATGATATATCCTGCGCTCATGAACGCTTTGCGCTTACCGACCTTGTCAGACACCGCGCCCATGATGATCGTAGTCAGCGCCGCAGTGACAGCACTCGCCATGACCATCGCAGAGATATCCGCCGGTGAAGCGTGGAACATTTTGTATATGAACACATTGAAGTACATGTTCTCCACGACCCATGCGACCTGTCCCATGAGTCCGAACACGGCCATCGCTATCCAGAATTTAGTGCCTAACTTAGTCTGCATCACTGTTGATCTCTTTTAAATATATACGCTATATATCCTTCGCCAATCCGATGACGGTATATCCGTCTGCTTCCTGCTGTTCCCCTGTCTCGCGGAAGCCCTGGCTCTTCCAGAAGGCCATAGCCTCTTCATTGTTGCTGCTGCAGCCAAGGGACAGATAGTCGTATCCGGCAGCCTTCATCGACGCCCTGACATCCGCTATTATCTGCGAGCCTACGCCGCGGCCCTGCATAGCGCCGTCAACCATGAACCATCCTATGAAGGCATCGTCGCCTTCGGGATATCCGGTGATAAGATCAAGGACAGCGACCAGCACATCATCGTCGTTATAGAATCCGACAAAATGCTTGCAGTGCCTCTGCGCTCCTTCAGGGAGCTCGGAGATGATCTCCGTAAGGCTCTCTCTTGTCGGAACTGTATTCATATATTCATAATACTTCGCATTGGACTTGGCCAGCCTGTAGACAGCGGAGATGTCCGTTTCAGTGATTCTCTTCACGGAGTATTGCGAGGACAGAGTCTCTGTTTTCAGACCGTCGCTTTCTGCAGTCTCTTCGGAGTCACTCCTTGCGGCCTCGCTGTCGATGGCCTGGCGGAACTGTGTCTCATACAGATCTTTATAAGTACCGCCCAGCTCAAGAAGCTCTTCATGTGTGCCCTGCTCCGCGATCACTCCGTCCTTGACAACGAGGATCCTGTCCGCCTTCAGGATGGTCGAGAGTCTGTGCGCGATGACTATGCTCGTCCTGCCCTTCATCATCTTCTCAAGCGCATCCTGTATTGAATTCTCGGAAATTGAATCGAGGGCCGAAGTCGCCTCATCAAGAATCAGGATCTTAGGATCCTTGAGTATGACTCTTGCCAGAGACAGCCTCTGCTTCTCACCGCCCGAGAGCTTGAGTCCGCGGTTGCCGACCTGAGTATTATAACCGTCAGGCTGACTGTTTATGAAATCATGGATGTTGGCTATCCTGCATGCAGCCTCTATCTCTTCCATCGTGGCGTTATCGTTGGCGTACTTCAGGTTCTCAAGTATAGTGCCGTTGAAGAGATACGTCTCCTGTGTCACGACACCGATCTTAGATCTGAGATATTCGAGGTCAAAATCCCTGACATCGACGCCCGCGACCTTAACGCTTCCGCCGTTCACATCGTACAGTCTTGGTATGAGATTGACGACTGTCGATTTGCCCGAACCGGAAGGACCTACTATAGCGTACATCGATCCGCCCGGCACCTCGAAGTTAACGTCAGTGAGAATAGGATTCTCCGGATTATAGCTGAACGCAACATGCTCATAAGTGATCGGCTTGTTGTCCACATCCGGCTTCTCACCGTTCTCCGGCGAGACGATAGTATTCTCTCTGTCAAAATAATCGAAAATACGGGTAAAGAGAGCGAGCGATCTTGTGAAGTCTACGGAGAGATTCAGAAGCTGCTCTATCGGACGGTACAGCCTGTTGATAAGCGCTACCGTTGCAGTAATGACACCGACCGTAAGATTCGGGTCGATGTTCTTTATGATGAAATATCCGCCGGCAAAATATATGAGAAGCGGTCCGACCTGCGTGAACATTCCCATGACGACTCTGAAGAGCTGACCTGATCTCTGCTCCTTGAGGTTAAGGTCCGTCACCTCCCTGTTGACTTTGACGAAGTCGTCATATTCCTTCTGCTCGCGGGTGAATATCTTGACCAGCATCGAGCCGCTGACCGACAGCGTCTCGTCGATCTTCTGATTGAGTTCATCGCTCTTGGCCTGGCTCTGAGTCAGGTATTTCCATCTCGTGCGGCCGGCAGTCCTTGTCGGAAGAATGAGAAGCGGTATGACCAGTATGCCCACTACAGCAAGATGCGGGCTCATGCTGAACAGCGCAACGAGAGTCGTGACGACCGTAGCGACATTGCTGACAATGTTCGAGAGAGTGCCGCTGATGACAGAACTGACACCGCTTATATCGGTGTTCATCCTCGTGATGATGTCGCCCTGCTTCTCGGTCGTGAAGAAGGAATGCGGCATGTACTGCAGATGCTTGTACATCTGATTACGCATGTCGAAGATTATCTTCTGTGATATCCATGCATTGATGTAGTTCTCAAGCACACCGACCAGCTGGCTCACAGTGAGCGCAGCAAAAGCCATGAGGAGCAGTCTGATAAGCAGCTCCATGTTTTTTCCTACAAGCGCCTCATCAACGATACGTCCGGTTATGATCGACGGCAGCAGTCCCACAGTTGCCGACAGCAGTATCGCGATGAACACGAAGATGAACTGCAGCCAGTATGGCTTAAGATAGCTCAGTATCCTTACAAGCAGTTCCTTCGTAACTTTGGGCATGTTCTGTTTTTCCTCATCGGTGAGGAATCTCATCGGACCGCCCATACGTCCCGGACCAGGTCCCGCCATCTTATACCCCCTTTACTTTACCCTCACAGACTGTGCTGTGTAAAAACTGTAATTTATGATCTGCACATCCGCAGCATATGCCCGATTACAGTTCTACAGGCACAGCCTGCGAGATAGGTTCCTCCATTGCCTCAGGATGCTCAAGGAGATACTTCATGATCCTGAGTGATTTTGCATAATAGAAACCGTCAGCCAGTCGCTCATCGATAGTAAATGTGCAGTTGATCACATCACGAGGCTGCCATGTCCCGTCATACATCAGTTTCTGTTCCTGATGCAGCTTGCCTATGGTGATCATGACCGAGCATGTTCCGTAGTTGCTCAGGTGATGGTAGCAGGAATCCGCGCCGATCGACCCGAGGTTGGACAGCAGGACGGATGAATAGTTAGGGTCGCCGGCTGTCAGAGCCTTAGGCATCACGCCGTGGTACTCGAGCCTTCTGAGAGTAGCGAAGAATCCTTCAAGGAAAGGTCTCGGCAGGCTGCCTACGAAGTTCATTAGCTTGTCAAGGTCATTGCTCTTGGCCTTGCGGACCTTCTTGACATCGCCGAGGATCAGCTTTGAGATGGAATCGATATTCATGTCCGGCTCGACCTTCATGAACATGAGAGTCTCATCAGCAGTATCTTCGAACTTCTGCTTTACAACGAAAGAGAACGTAATATCCGGTCTTTCATAGAAAAATCTGCCCGAGATGAACCAGTTTAGTCTCGGTCTGTGATATACCGTTCTTGCGACTGCAGTGACGATCGAATGGAAGATCTTGATGTTAACACCTTCCTCTTCATTCCTCTCCTTCATGTACTTCACGAGGTCTGTTACGTCGAACTGCTCTGTCATGGAGACTTCCGCCTCAGTTCTCTTAGGCATGATGTACGGAAGGATATTGTGATATCCGTCCAGGCCTTTTACTCTCACGCCGTCTCTTCTTTTGTTCTTCATCGATCTGTTCCTTTCGTTTTACATATTATCCGGGTCGAACTGCTCGAATATAGGGATGCAGCCCTCTCTAACAGCAGTTCTGTAGTCCTCAGATGTCTTTATTGTCCACATCGCTTCCGGGATGCCTTTCTTCTTAGCCGCTCTTCTGAGCGCAGGCACCATCCTGTCGCTGAACCGGTAGGCGATGAAATCAGGCTGCACGATCTTATTGAAAGCCAGATTGGTCAGAAGCACCGCCTGGTGAAACGGCAGTCCTTCCCTGTTCTTTATGAAATCCTGCGCAAGCTGTCCTCTTCTGATCTCAGGTCTTATCCTGCGCAGCACCAGCAGAGCTCTCGGGTCAAAACTCTCGACCGTATATTCACCGGTATAGCTGTCGAGTCTCCTGCATACAGCTTCCGTAAGTTTGCGGTAATTGCCCCGCGCCACCTTGAGTTCGATCAGAAGCGGCAGACCAGTGTGTTCGTACAGGTCCAGCACCTCATCAA
>CACWYF010000141.1 GCA_902765035.1 uncultured Eubacteriales bacterium | reverse complement strand
TCTCTGCGCCGTGTATCGTAGGAAGTATTCCTAACGGTCAAGACATTTATTCAATGTCTGTATGGATTTACTTATGCAGCTGCGCTGCTGGCTTTGCCCTTGTGCAGTTCATACTGCTCGTCGAAGTGTGCTCTTACCTTCCTTGCAACAAGGATGAGGATAGCGACCATGCATGCTATTGCGATGAGTCCAGGCAGGAATCCTGCTGCCAGATGGCCCTCAGTCATGAGAGTACCGATCTGGTTGACCAGGAACGCGATCGTATATCCTGTTCCCAGCTGGAGTCCGATAGCACCCCACAGCCATCCTTTGCTCTGCATCTCAGAGTTCATAGCTCCGATAGCTGCGAAGCATGGAGGTGTGTAAAGGTTGAAGAACAGATAAGCAAGTGCTGTAACTGATGTCAGTCCCATTGTAGCAGCAACTGTGCTTGCTCCGCCTGTCATCTCGAGCTCGTCTACATCGATGAAGCTTGTCAGTCCGTATACAACAGCGAGTGTACCAACAACGTTCTCCTTAGCAATGAATCCTGTGATAGCTGCTGCTGCGAGCTGCCATACACCGAATCCCAGAGGGATAAGGAGGATAGCGAACGGAGAAGCGATCGATGCGAGGATCGATGTGTTCTCTGCACCTTCTTCGACAGCCTGGAAGCTCCAGTTGAATGACTGCATTACCTGAACTACAGTGTTGCAGACCAGGATGATGGTAGCGGCCTTGATGATATATGCCTTAGCTCTTTCCATCATGGACTTGAACGCATACTTGAGGCTAGGTGTCTTCCACTTAGGCAGCTCCATGATGAAGAATGACTTTCTGTATTTATATCCTGTGATTCCCTTGATTAGAAGAGCTCCGAGGAAGATCAGAACGAGTCCGAGGAAGTAGCACAGTGTGCTTACCCAGCCTGCACCATTGAAGAATGCACCTGCAAACAGTCCGATTACAGGGATCTTGGCTCCGCATGGGATGAAAGTAGTGAGCATTGTTGTTGCTCTTCTCTCTCTCTCATCACGGATGGTACGGCATGCCATGATAGCAGGGATACCGCATCCTGTTCCGATTACTACAGGGATTACGGACTTTCCTGAAAGACCAACTCTCTTGAAGATAGGGTCCATTACAGCACTTACACGTGCCATGTATCCGCAGTCCTCGAGGAGAGCGATCAGGAAGTACATTACCATTACCAGCGGCAGGAATCCTACAACGGCACCTACACCGCCGACGATACCGTCAGCAAGGAGTGCTGAAAGGATCGCAGGGCTGTTCTCAAGCTGTCCTGCTACCCATCCCTGGAATGTCTCGATCCAGCCTACGAGCCAGTCTGCAATGAGAGGTCCGAGCCATGACTGGGAGATCCAGAATACGCCAAACATTACTGCTGCGAAGATAAGTATTCCGGCAACCGGATTTGTCAGTACTGCATCGAGTTTATCTGATTTGCCTACCTCCGTCGAAAAAGTCTTTCTCTTCTCAACATCGGCAACGATCTTGTTTACAAAGTCATAACGCTTGCGGTCTTCTGCATCTACTGCGTCCTTGTCGTGCAGATTGATGTCTGCCTGCATGTAAGGAGCCTTCTGGATAGTTCCTGCGAGCGAGATAGCATTTGCTATCATTTCCTTGAGTCCACTGTTCTTGTCATCGATACTTACTGTCTTGAATACAGGGCAGTTCAGCTTTGCCGAAAGCTTGTCAACATCGATTTCGGTTCCTTCCTTAGCGTTGACATCGCTCTTGTTCAGAGCAACGACTACAGGGATTCCGAGCTCGAGCAGCTGTGTTGTGAAGAACAGTGATCTGCTGAGGTTGGTAGCGTCTACGATGTTTACGATAGCATCAGGGTTAGCGGTACGTACGTACTCACTTGTGATACCCTCTTCCGGTGTGAACGGTGACATCGAATAAGCTCCCGGAAGGTCTACTGCGATGATATCCTGGCCCCCTGAGTATTCCTTCTTAAGCTGATATTCCTTGCGGCCAACCGTAACACCGCCCCAGTTACCAACCTTCTCACTTCTGCCCGTAAGAGCATTGTACATGGTTGTCTTGCCGCTGTTAGGGTTGCCGGCAAAAGCAATTCTCATAACATTTTCCTCCTGAATTTCCCTTCTTTTTCTGCTTAGCTGCGATCTGCTCTGAAAATCAGATAATGATCGCCTCTGAAAGCAGATTGTCGAGATTGTATCTGCCGTCCTTGATAGCAACGATACAACTCTTTTTTTTCTTGGATATCAGTGTGATCGGCTCACCTGTATAGCATCCGAGTCTGAACAGAAATGCGTTCATGTCGTCATCGTCCGTGTTGATCTCCTTAACCGTATACGTTTTACCGACTTCTGCATCCAAAAGTGTCATTTTTTCTTCCATAGTTGTTATTCTCCTGTGTTATTTTGACATGTCGTTAAGCACAGTAAGCGAACTGCGGCCGACAGTTCGTTATGTTTAACTGTGTTAGTTATATAAAACTAACTCCTCAAAGTCAAGAACGAATCTGTTGTTTTTGATACAAAACAACATTTCATCACGCATCTTCCATACAATATAGGTAACATTGTCATTACTTATATGCACCTATTGAAATTTCAACCGTCCGGAGGTCTGAGATGGGTAAAGTAAAAAACACGGGAATAGTTGTCATCGGAGCTACATTTGTGGATATCAAGGGCTACCCTTATTCGCAGTTCATACCGGGCGGACGCAATTCGGGCCGCGTTGTAGAAGTGCATGGTGGAGTCTGCCGCAACATAGCAGAGGATATCGCCAATGTGGAGCTGAGACCGACTCTTATAACCGTTGTCGACAACAGCGGTCTGAGTTCAGATGTCATCCACAAGCTGGGAAAGCATCAGATCAATACAGACTACATAAGGCGCACCAAAGACGGCCTTGGGACATGGCTCGCAGTATTTGACAACTCAGGAGATGTAGTCGCGTCAATCTCCAAGAGACCCGACCTGTCAGAAATAGAAAAAATACTGGATGATGACGGTGATAAGATTTTCTCAGGTGCTGACAGCATTGCAACAGAATTTGACATAGAAGTTCCAATACTCAAGAAAGTCATCGCACTGGCACATAAGCACAAAAAGAAGATCTACTGCCCTGTTTCCAATATGTCCATCGCCGTTGAACGACGGGATCTTCTGAGGCACATCGACTGCCTTGTCTGCAACAAGCAGGAGGCAGGTATTCTCTTCTCGGAAGAGTACGAAGACAAAACGCCGGAGGAAATGGCTGATATACTGTTTGAAAAGATCAGTCAGGCAGATATGCCGGGCATAGTAGTCACACTTGGCGGAGAAGGTGCTGCATATGCAATGAAGAATGGCGAAAAAGGCTGGATACCCGCCCGCAATGTAGTCGTAAACGACACGACAGGTGCAGGCGATGCTTTCTTCTCCGGAGCCTGTATCGGACTGACATACGGAAAGACAGCGGCAGAAGCATGTGAGATCGGAACAAGACTGGCAGCATCCGTTATCGTGACTGACGAGAATGTATGCCCTCGTTTCCTCCCTGCCGAGTTCGGACTGGATGTGGATAAAGAATAATCAGGTTTTAACGCAATAAAAAGTAATCCCAATACGTCAAGAGCGGAGACCATATTCAGTCTCCGCTCTTTTGATGCTTTATTCTGCAGGAATTTCTCTTTAATTGATATTTATGCCGTGTTTTACGCTTTTTTACTTGTCCAGGCTTCCTTCGATCTCTACGTTGCCGCCGTTGTTAGCGGAAACCCAACCGATCCATGTTTTGCCAGGATACAGGCTGGCGTTCACAAGTACAGGCTCAGTTGACTCTTCAGCTTCTTCAGATGCTTCTTCGGAGTCTTCGCTCTCAGCCTCCTGAGCAGCCTGTGCTGCCCTTTCCTCGGCTGCCTTAGTAGCCGCAACATCGATCAGTACCAGCTTGCCGTCCTCTGCTTTCCACTCGATATCCTTGACAGTGCCCTGGCTGCACAGCAGACCTTTACCGCCGCCGAGCGCATAATCGCAGTAAGATACCGTATAACCGGCTTCACCTTTGTAGTTTGCCTTATCTATGTATTCGGTATCATCGTAGAGTATCAGGAGATTGTCTCTTACGAAATCATTATTGAAGTTTGCAGTGTGATACTTTTTGTCCTCACTGTTATAGGTCCAGAATGTGTTTTCCCATCCCGCCCTGTCTGAATACTTGACCTTGACTGTGTCTGCAGGTTCAAAGCTTGTAAGCCATGGGAGTCTGCTGAAGCTGAGCTGTGTGTTTTCTTCAGGCTCAGTTCTGAAGCCGGCTACTTCAAGTGCTTCCGGAACCTTGGCTCCATACAGGATGCCGGTGTGTTCCATGGAAACCGATCTGGTGTGATCTCTGTCGAAAAGCCCTACACTCTCATCAAA
>CACWYF010000140.1 GCA_902765035.1 uncultured Eubacteriales bacterium | reverse complement strand
TGACAGGGGACGGGGGATTGTCACGCTTGGCGGATGACGGCAATGGGTAGTGTGTCACTCCCCCGTCCCCTGTCACGCTGCCCGTGCTATGATGCAAGAGTTAGTGATTTCTAACTTAGATGAGGTGGCACTATGACCCAGGAACGGACCCTCACCGGCGTACCGGACACGACCTATATCCCGCTGGTCGCGCGCATCTACGTGTCCAAGCGCTTCCCCGACTACTTCCGCGACGAGCAGGCCCTCGCGCTGGAGAGTCAGATTCCCGGCGAGGCCATCCAGACCAACTCGGGCGAGTACGAGTGCATGGCCTCGGTCGCCCGCAGCCACGTGATCGACGGCAAGGTGAGCGCCTTCCTCGCCCAGCACCCGAGCGGCAATGTCGTCTTCCTCGGCGGCGGCCTGGAGACCACCTGGGGCCGCGTGGGTGCACCCACAGCACACTGCTACCAGGTGGACCTGTCCGATGTTATCGAGGTGCGCCGCCGCGCCTTGGGCCAGGCGGCAAACGAGGAGCTCATCGCGGGCGACATGTTCGCCATGGAGTGGGCGGATCGCATCGACCGCTCCCTCCCCACGCTGCTCGTGGTCTCAGGCGTGTGGCAGTACTTCCACGAGGACGAGATTCTCGGCATGATCGCCGACCTCAAGGTCGCCTTCCCCGCAGGAGAGCTCGTCTTTGACGCGACCGATACCGAGGGCCTTAAGTTCACCAACAAGTACGTGGAAAAGACGGGCAACACCGACGCACGCATGTATTTTGGCCTCGATGATCCGCAGGCCTTCGCCGACCGCGCCGGCGCTCAGCTGCTGAGCGTCGACGGTTTCTACGCCGACGCGCTCAAGCTGGGCCGCAGGCTCTCGGTGCGTACGCGGGTCTTCATGTACTTCGCCGACAAGTGGGGCCGCGTGAAGGTGGTCCGCCTGCGCCTCTAGCGTGACAGGTGACAGCGTGACAGGGGACGGGGACTTGTCACCACGCGTGCATGTGTCACTCCCCCGTCACCCGTCACGCGAACGTGTGTCACTCCCCCGTCACCCGTCACATGCAAGAACGTCTTCTCCTCGACAGACCAACAAACCCAGGGGCAGCATATGCTGGAATACAAGTCGTCCTACTTCAACCTGGTCGTGCCCCTCATGCGCCGCGCTATCGCCAACCGTTGCGGGCGCGACCTGGCCCACAGCTGCGCGCGCGGCGCCCGGCCCATCTACCGCGACCTGCTGGCCAAGGCGCCCGACGTCGGCCGCGACAACCCCATGGAGCACAACATCTATATGGCCATCGCGCTCTTCTCCATGCAGCTGGCCTCGGCCGGGCGCCTCTCCGTGGAGGACTTCGCCGCCTGCGCGCAGGACATGATGGAGCTGCTGTCCCACGAAGACCAGCTGAGGGCCAAGAATTATATAGATAACTTCTACAAGAGCGGAGAATACAGCGGCAGGTTCAACCGCATGTTTGAGGACCTGTCCAAGGACCGCGATCTGTATACAAGATTCATACAGGGGCTGAATGCAATCATCCCTGGCGAGGATGCGAGGCCGCGCTTCTTGACCTGGATCAAGGGCTATCTCTACAGCACGATGAAGGATTCGTGCAAAATGGAGATACTCAGCGAGAATGAAGACGTGAAGGTCAGATTCATTCCTACCAGTCTTTCTGAGGACGGGCAGCTTCCGGTTGATAATATCCTGCAGCTGATACAGGTCATCATAGGTGAACACGAGGATGATGTCGAGATTTATGTGGCTCTCAATAACGATGACATGACAGACAACTATGTTCTTATGAACATCCTGGATATCATCGGCACGATGCATGAGGACGGCATCACGGTAAGGAACACCTTTACCACTACAGAAGCCACCAATTCGATTGCGGGCGAGATAAGAGACGACACTCTCGGCTACGGGATCACTGAACTGGCGGCGGCGACAAGGGCTTTCCTCAAATACGGCAAAGTCGACATGCTCGTTGAGTACTGGAACAGGAGCGGGTCCAGAAATGAACTGATCGAAAGAATGATCTATGCCATGAGGAGGATAGACATCGGCATCTCTCTGTGCAATATAAGAGAGATGGAGGAAGGCATAGCTACTCTGAGAGAGCTGTTCGCGGAGACCGACCGCATGCCTGATCCGGATGATTACTTCAGCAAACTGTTCATGGTTCTTGCTGACGGCATCAGGGCCGATTACGGCAAACTGATGGAAGGTGAAGAGACCCAGTTCATAGACCTCGTTAAGTGGGGCTACAGGAAGAAGTTCTACCAGCAGACGCTCACTCTGATCGAGTCAAGGGCGCCGCGTGAGTTCGTAAACAGAGGCATATACTACTACTGCAACAATGAAATGCTCAAGGAGCATGTAGTCATGCTGCTGGCTGAAGAGCGCGCGAGCATGAAACCGTATGAGTACTGGAAGATGAATGACATTGATCACTTCTTCATCAAGACATACATCCGCAAGGGCAATATGCGGAACGGCAATGAAGATCCGCAGCGCACCTATGCAAGACACCGGCTGAAAGGACTCGACAGCACAAACAACGACATGATCACGGCCTATACAGCCTGTGAAAACAGAGATGTTGTTGAGAATGTCCTGTACGCTTACTATCACATAGGAGATATCCGCAACTACACCAACCATGCTGAAGACAGAGAGGGTGAAGATACCAGACTCATCGTCGATGAGAAGGACGACAGCATCAGGCTCGTAAAAATCACCGAGGCAGTTGAGTACTTCATCAAGTGCTTCGATGAGGCCTCTGCAATGACGGAAGGCAAGGAGCTCGATGTGGTCACTATCACATCGGATGAGGTCAGGGCATTCGCCAAGAGGCTGGAAAGACGGGACTAAATTAGAGATTGAAAAAACCATCGCGCTCTGCTATCATAACAGAGCGCGATGCGCGTCATTCGTAACAGAATACCTAATATGCTGATATAGCTTAATGGCAGAGCATCTCATTCGTAACGAGAAGGTTGTGGGTTCGACTCCCACTATCAGCTCCACAGACTCCCTCAGGCTCAAGGACCTGGGGGATTTTTCGTTGGAATTTCAGTACTTTCCGGCTGTCAAGATTTGCCTGACATTGTCTTTTATCGTTCATCGTGTAGTGTCGAAATATTCGCATTAGCTATTATTTTCGGTTAAATATCGATTAAAATCGGTTAAATTTTTAGGGTCGAATCCTCTTCGGTTATAAGCTGATGTCGCATAATTGCGTCTTACAAATACCTGATATACAGTATAGTCGTAATAAACGTTATAAACTATAATGCTTCAGGAAAGAGGTGAGGATGATGTTCAACCCGAAATATAAGTTTACTCATGATGAGGTCAGAATCATCGTTCTGGCGCTCGTCGAACTCAAGAACCAGCTTATTGCTGAAGGAAGATATACTGATGCTGTTGATGATCTGCTTATCCGGTTCATAGACTGACAGGCGGATCAGTAACATACATAACTCATCAAGATGGCTCTGCACACAGTGCGGAGCTTTTTTTATGCAACCGGACAGGATCCGGAGAAAGGAAAGCGTTATGAAAAAGATTACAGTAAGGATGAAGATCGACAAGTGGAGAAGGAAAAGAGAGCTTAAGAAACTCATGAAAAAACTGGAGGCAGGTTTTCCGGACATGGACGAAAAACTCCCGGATGAGGAGATGCCTGATTTCTGCAGCAGTTTCGAAGGAGAAGAGGAAAGTGCATATGAACTGGCGGCAACAGTTGCTTCGTTCACAGCAGAAAGAGCAGCCGATCATTTCACAGATGTTGTTGATGGCATGCGCATGGACACCATAACTGAAATGCTCAGAATGATCAGACACGGTAATCCTGAATCAGGACTGCGCATGCTCAAGGGCATGTTCTATGCGCGCGGCATGAAGCACTCGGCAGAGGAACTTGACATCATTGTCATATGCGAAGAGTACTGCGAAGATATCTATGACTGGTTCATCGATGACTTCATGCAGACAGAAGAAATCGATTGGTTCCTGATGAAGGAGTCACATAGGGAGGTAAGCTGATATGGCAAAGGTTATTGCTATATGCAACCAGAAGGGCGGTGTAGGCAAAACGACCACCGCCCTTAATCTGGGTGTTGGATTAGCAAGGTCAGGAAAACGCGTTCTGCTCATAGACGGAGATCCACAGAGCGATCTCACCACAGCTCTCGGCTGGAACGGTGACGCTCTGGATAATTCGCTTGGCAGACTCATGTACCTTGCCACGCAGGAGTATAAGCCAAGAGTGAAAGATTCTATCCTTCATCATCCGGAAAGTATCGATCTTATCCCGTCCAATCTGGATCTTTCATCGATGGAGACGAGACTTGTAAATGCAATGAGCAGAGAGAAGATTCTTGCTAATCTGATGAAGGATGTCAGGAACGACTATGACTATATCGTCATAGACTGTATGCCATCTCTCGGAATGATTACGATAAATGCCCTGACAGCAGCGGACAGCGTGATTATACCGGTGCAGGCTCAGTTCCTCCCGGCAAAGGGTATGACACAGCTCATGAGGAGTATTGATATGGTCAGGAATCATACGAACGATAAGCTGAAGATCGACGGCGTACTCATGACGCTGGTAGATTATCGGACCAATCTTGCAAAGGAAGTCATAGATACTATCAGAACCAAGTACGGGATGCAGATAAGGATCTTTGATGCTCAGATACCAGTCGCTGTCAAAGCGGCAGAAGCATCGAAGGCAGGACAGAGTATCTTCGAATACGACAAAGACTCGAAACCGGCCAAAGCTTATGAGGCGCTGACGAAGGAGGTGATCAGGATTGGCGAACGCGAGAGACATAGAAATGAAGCTTCCATCACTCGATGAACTGTTCTCCTCACAGGAGGAGAGAGACGATGCGAAACTCAAGAGGATATACGAGATCCCGCTCGAAGAGATCGACCCTTTTCCGGATCATCCTTACAAGGTCAGAGATGACGAGGATATGGAGAACCTCATCGAGTCGATCCGTGAGCATGGAGTCATGACACCTGCTGCAGTCAGGAAGAAGGAAGACGGCAGATATGAGTTGATCTCCGGCCACAGGCGTAAGAGAGCCTGTGAACTGCTCGGGATACCGACACTCAGATGCGAGATCATGGAGATGAATCGTGAGGAGTCGATCGTGATGATGGTCGAGTCGAACTACCAGAGGAGTACGATTCTCCCGAGTGAGAAGGCATTTGCCTACAGGATGAGACTGGAGGCAATGAAAAGAATGCCGGGTAGACAAGGGAAAAATATGTCCCCACTGGGGACACAATTACGTTCTGATGAACAATTAGCTCAAGAGGTAGGAGATAGTCGCAATCAAATCCAGCGTTATATCCGTCTCA
>CACWYF010000139.1 GCA_902765035.1 uncultured Eubacteriales bacterium | reverse complement strand
TCTCTTGTCGTTCCTGCCACATATGCCTTTAAGTGTGTATTAATACTTATGTAGAAAGACACCCGATCTGAATTGCCATACTTGTCAGTGACTAGGCAGCTGAACACACAATAGGAGTCGACCGAGGGAACCGTATAGCTGGAAGAAGTTGCACCGCTGATCGGAACACCTTCTTCTTCGTCCTCTTCAGTATCATTTTCATACCACTGATATGTGACATCCGTGAGGTCATCGCCGCGTGCTATTACCTCGAGCGTGACCGAATCGCCCGGATTCTCTACCTGGACATAACTGCTGTCGGCAGCGTAAGCATAGAAACCATTTTCAATATATACGTGGAATAATAACTCACGGCTTAAATGTGCGGTTGACACTACACATTTATAGTCGCCTGCCCCATTACTACCCCTTACCTCCAGAGAATAGCCAGTTTCTCCGGGAAGCAATTCATCTTCAAAATACCACTGAATCTGGATGTCTTCATCAGAATCAGCTTCAATATAGAAAGTCTCGGTTCCATCTGGATCAAGATATGCTTCATTACTATATGTATCTACTTCCAGGAAGTGGTTTACCAATGTAAAGGTACAAGTGATGGGCGTTCCGTATTTATCGGTTACAACACACTTGTAAACCTCTCCACTATACGAATCTTCTACCACGAGTTGGTTAGTGTACTCACCTATCTCATTGTCCCATCCGTTAAGCCAGTTATAGGAGATTCCTTCGGGATCATTTGCTGTCGCCCCTACTTCCAGCGTAACAGATTCACCCCAAACGAAATCAATCTCCGCATCATGAAGATTCTCATCTATCTCCGTTGAATTCGGAAGGATGATATAGGCCTTAAAACCATTTTCAATGTTCAGATAAAAGTATACCCAGGTACTATTGCCGTACTGATCAATTACCATACACTCATATCGTGTCGCTCCGGTCACAGAATCTGATGTGATGCTGTTATTATTGGAGCTATCAAAGCTATAATCATAAGTCCATGCACCCTCCTCTTCATCGAACACCTGCTTTTTCCAATAATAACTAATTCCAGAAACGTCATCGGCAGTGACATCGACGTGCAGATCCATTGTCTCTCCGGCAGGAGCCAGCAAATAGTTACTCGAATCGGATTCTTCTCTTGGCGTTGCCACGAGATGGTTGACTTTGATCTCGTACACAATAGTGTCTTCGTCTACACCATCGCTGACTGTACAGTAAGCTTGTCCGGAAGATTGCGCTGTAAAAGTGAAGGATGCCTCATGGCCGGTTGCTTTAGTTTGACCATCGTTATACGTAGAATAAGTCCACTCATAGGAAATATCATTTAATGAGTAAGCTTCCGCAATAAGGGCAACCTCTCCACCGGGCACGACGTTAATAGTATTATCCGCCGCATCAATTACTTGCAGACTTGAGCTTACTGTTATATCAAATGAGCCGGTATCCCATTCTTCTGCCATTTGAGCGACAAAATAGTATGTGCTTCCTTCATAAAGTAAAGCCCTTAAATCGAAGCTTCCCGGGGTAAGATATGTGATATCTCCGACATACATACGTTCATAGTCAGAATCATAAACATCCCCCCATAGAGTCTCTCCGTTATCAGTCATCCTGACCTCGAACGTATAATATGCGGTCTTGGACGGCGTAAAACGGTACACAGCATAAGGATCCTCCTCATTGCAGGTACCCGTGACTGTATCTCCATATGCAATATTATCCGCAGTTGCAAAATCCTCATCCGAAATGCTCTTGGCCTCTTTCTTAACCGTCGCATCTTCTTCTGCTTCGAGTTCGGTTGAGGCGGCGGCTGCGTCGGTCGCCGCGGCGTCTGCGTCGTCAGTAGTGTCTTTGCCAGCGTCTTCAGCGTCTTCGGTTGTTGCTGCTGTATCGGCTTCGTCTGCGACTTCGGCTTCGCCGGCTGTAGTGCCGTCGGATGCTGCACCTGTGGTATCTCCGGTTACTGCGCCTGTGGTGTCTCCGGTTGAAGCGCTTCCGTTGCCGTCTTTGTCATCATCAGTTGCTCCGCCGTTACCGCTGCCGGCTTCGCTTGTTGATGCGCCGCCGGTGCCGGTGTCTCCGGTCTCAGTTGTCTCCGGCTGCTGCGGTTCTACCGCTGGTTCTGCTGCCGGTTCCTGAGTCGGCTCGACCGTCGGCTCTGCCGCCGGTTCTGCCTCGGCTTCCTGCACCGCTGCTGCAGACTCCTGCGCTGCTGTCGCTTCCGCAGCCACTTCGGTTGCTCCTGCGCCTGCTTTATCTGCAGCCATCGCGCTGATGCTGTTCATAGGCATGCACGCAGAGACCGTCATGATCGCGGACATCAGGATCGCTGTGATCTGTTTCCTTTTCATAGTTGCCTCCCTTTTATGTTTTATTCCTCCGGAAACACCGGGGTTTTAAAGCACGGACTCATACAAGAAGTAGAACCCAAAACTGCCCCACATACTAAGTTTAGTATGATTTCAATCAGATTTCCTCATAATTGTAGTGTCCGAAGAGGCATTGTCCGCTTTTTGGAACAGAGTTTATTTCTTCTTTCCCGACTAGTAACAAACCAGCCGCCCGGCACCAATGTAAGGTGCCGGGCGGCTGAATCATTTCAAATATACACTTAATCCAGAATTCTTACTTCTTAATCGTCACCGTCTTAGTAGGACTCCACGTCGAGTAATACTTCTTAGAACCGACTTTCTTGTAGGTCCTCAGTCTCACGTAGTACTTCTTGCCCTTAGTAAGGCCTCCGATGGTCTTAGTGACGATGGAGTTCTTATCAGCCGGTACGGTCTTGGCGCCGGAGAAGTTGCTCTTGAGGCCGTAATGGATCTGGTAGCCGTTGGCCTTTGCGTTCTTGGCCCACTTGACCGTCATCTTCTTGGAGGCCGAGTTGGTCACGGAGCTGATCGTAGGTCTTGCGACCTTGTAGCACTCGACAGCCCTATAGAGGTAACTGGTTCCAGTCGCGGCCTTCGCGTAGACCCTGTAGGTGTACTTAGTGCCGTTGGTGTTGCCGTAAGTATCTGTATAGGTGAGTGTACTACCACTGGTGATCGTCTTGATTGACTTCCACTCGCCGGAACCGGCCTGGCGCTTGATGACGTAGCCCGTCGCGCCGGTGACTTTCTTCCAGGTGATCTTGATGCCCTTGTTGGCGTTCGCCGCGGTGACAGATGCTGTCTTGGCGGGAACAACTTTGACCGTGATCGTCGGATTGCCGCTCTTGCTGGTGACCTGCGCCTCATTGTAAACATCATTGGAAGCCGCGGTGAGCGCCAGCTCATAGGTGCCGACTTTCACTCCCTTCACGGAAACTGTCTGCTCGGAGATCGTCGCCGTCGCGATCGCCGCATTCACGCCGCTCGCCGAAAGAGGCGTGTGGCAGCCTTCGATATTGAAAGTCTTGGTGTAGCCAACTCCGACAATGATCTCATCCACGTCCGCGGCTGGCGTCTGGATCATATTTCCGATCGTGAAGAACAGATACTTCGTGCCCTCTACAGTTCTTCCGGTGATAATGACGGCTGCTGTACCGGGATCGACGTTCTTCGAATAAGCAACGGTGTAATCCACGCCGGCAACCAGAGTTCTGCCATTCAGGACCACAGTTACCTCAGGTCTCTTCGGCTTTCCGTCAAATGGATACGAGGTCTGCGAGAGGGTGCACACTGCATCTTTGAGCGCCTCACCATTGGTCAAAACACGGAACAATACACTTACCGAATTGCCATAACCATCCGTCACACGGCCGGTATATGTGCCGTTACCTTCAACCGTCACGGGACAGGTTGCCGCAGTTCCGACTTGTCTGCCAAGATTGTCTACCCACTCATAACGCAGATGATTATCATTGAGGCAGCTGACGTTCATTGCAAGGGTGACTGTATCGCCGACGTTTGCGTTGACCACTATTCCCTGATATTCATAGTTTTCTGTAGTTCCGTCCTCTTTTACTATAGCGCACTTCGCACTCAGCTCATTGTCTGTCTGCAGTTCGAAGGTGAGTTTGGACACAACGCCGTTTGCATCGGTAACTCTGCACTGGTAGCGGGTGCCTACGCCGCCGGTAAATGTGTAGGAGTTTCCGGTCGCGCCTGGAATGGTGTCGAACTCATCGCCCAGCCATCTAAATGTGAGACCTTCTGCGCTGCTGCCTACAGGAATAGCCTGAAGAGTGGTCTCTTCTCCTACTTTGACAGGGACTTTGACTACATAGCTGTTGTCGCCTACCAGCTCGGGTGTGCCGTAGTTGGAGGTAAGTTTGATACCGTCCACGTTGACATAGAAGTATGCGCATGCCTGGTTTCCATGCGTGTCAGAAACGACGCAGAGATATCTCTTTGCTGTGTCGAGTTTGACAGTCAGCTCGTTAGTTGTGCTCTCCATGTCCGCATCCAGAGGCCAGCAGTGTTTTGGTACCGCCTGCGGAATCAACAATTGCAACACGGCTGCTCGGCATTCCATCTACTTCTGCCGCGCCTTCCGGATATGCGATCAGGCCGCCGACTGTGACATCGAACGTCACTTTCTTGGAACTGCCAAAGCCGTCATCCACGGTACAAGTATAGGTGTTAGTCTCGTCCGCTGTGATGTGGAGCGTGTTAGTGGTTTCCGGAAGTGTCTGGCTTGTGTACTCGTACTCACCCGCATTATTCGCCACCTTGGCGTTCTTCTCCCAGGTGTAGGTGATGTGATCCATGTTGTCGGCATTCGCGATTACACGCAGGTCGAGCACCTCTCCGGGCTCCGCGTCGATGGGCATATAGTTGCTGTAGCTGCCGTTCCACATCTCGCCTGCATTCTCGGGATAAACGATCAGGTGATTTTCAGGGTAGACGTAGAAAGTAACTCTCTTATTATTATTGTACCTATCATAGACCCAGCAGTTCACTTCGTAGTTGCCATCCACGGTAATCACAGCACTGTTTCCGTTGATAGTAAAATCGTCACTATCCTGCCAATCTTCATTTTTAAAGAAATTCCAGGAATAGCCTATACCATCCATATCTGCTGCAGTGGCGATGGTTGTCAGCGTCACTTCCGATCCGGGTGCCGCATAGATGTATCTGGTATCGCTGCCAGGGGCACCTTCAGGGTATGCGACCAGTTGGTTGTCGATCACGATTTCAAAAACGAGATCGATACAGTTATCATAATCGTCTCTGACCGTGCAAGTGTAACTATTCCTTTCATTGCACGCATCGATAACCAGTTGATCAGCGCTGCTGGTCATAGTTTCCCATGTTTCTTGATCATCCCATTGCCATACATACCTAATGTTACCTTGCTCCACAGTGGCGTTAGGATTCAGGATTACCCCTTCACCGGCAGGAACATAGACTACGTATCTAACATATTCCGGATCATTCCCGTTTCTTTCACAGGGCAGTGCATTCCCACCCGTCGTATGTGCTTCCGGATTGGCGGTAAGCCCGGTGTCAATATACACATAGAACTCGGCATCCGCTTTATTACCATATTTGTCTGTTACAGTGACCTCTACACGTGTATATCTTGTCGGTACAAATTCATAAACACCGGATTGTGTCGTCTCCGACTCATACGTGTCATAACTAAACCACTCATACGTGATCCCCGAAGTATCGTTGGCCTCAGCCACCACTTCAAGCTTTGCTGTCTCTCCCGGGTTCACATATATTGTGGCAGCAGTGGTGTCAACAGGTTCACCGGCAATATGCACAGAGAGATTATTGTCTACATTAACGTTAAACCATACAGACCCTCTTGTATTATATTTATCAGCGACCTTGCAGGAATATTCCGCAGCACTTGTTACTGAAGGCACTGTATACTTGGAAGAGTTGGCTCCCTCTATAGGAATACGTTCATGATTTTCATTTTGGATGTACCACTGATAAGTGATTCCCTCTGTGTCATCTGCAGTTGCCACAACTTCCAACTCAGCTGCAGCGCCTGCGGGGACCTTGACGTCGGTCGTATTTTTGGCCCTTATTTCAAAATTGTTTTCTCTGATTACTTCTGTTCTAAAGAACCCTTCCCATTCTTTATAATATGCTTTGCATTTATAGAAGCCGGACAGAGCTGTATCGTCAAGCGTCAGTGTTTTGCCTGTCTCTCCGGGAATAACTTCATCATCGTAATACCAGATATAACTCAGCAGGTCTTCAATATTTGTTTCTACGGCCGCCGGCAAAGTTACTGTTTCCCCGGGCTCAATTCTCACGTATCCATCCCAGTAATGAGTTTCGACATAAGGATGTGTGATATCGAATTCGAAGTCACATACTATTTCCGTTCCGTATCGATCAGTTACAGTACAATAACACCAACTGTCTCTAGCTCCTTCCCAAGAATCCGAGTATTGGAGATGCACCTCATTCGAATTTTCTTCTTCGAGGTTTTCGCCCATCATATACCACCGGTATGTGATCCCGGTCATATCTGCCGCTTGCACTCCAACCTTGAGTGTCACCTCATCTCCCTCTATCAAATAAATCACAGCATGTGTATTGTCCACATCAATATTGTCGGGGTCTGTGATGACATATGCTTTAAAGTTGTTTTCAACGAAGACTTCATACTCAATATAGTCATCATTTCCATACTGGTCACTTATGGAACATCTATACATTTTATGACCGGTTACGGGTTCGGTTTGGAAAGTACTTTGACCATTATCTCCCGCTGCCGGTTCATAGTCCCAGTAATCATCATCTTCCACGTAGTTTCCAACCGACCAGCTATAATTCAGCCTGGACGTATCATCAGCCGAAACATTTACGTGAAGCTGCGCCGGCTGGCCATATTCTGCATAGACTTTAACCGGATTGTATGGATAGTCCGGATCCTTCTCAACCATAAAATGGTTCAGCTTCATGTAAAACTCTCTGTGAACAGTTTCATTTCCGTCGCTGATCGTACAGAAGATTCTATCGTCACTATAACTAGGTGTAAATGTATAGCTGGAGGTCGTACTGACAGGCTCCTCAGCCTCCTCAAACATGTCCATGTTATACCACGCATAAGTGATCGCGTTCTCTGATTCCGCAGTTACAGAGAGAGTGATCTGCTCGGGTCCTGTTACGGGGTCACAATATACTTCAACTGTCTGTTTTTCTTCGCCGTCTACCTCCAGACTGTGGACCGAAACGGTTTCAAGATAGGCTGTGACTGTATCTTCTTCATAGACTTTGACAATATAATAATATGTTTTGCCCTTTCTCAGTTCATACTCAATACCGGAGGATTCATCGTCGCTACTATAGAATTCCGTCAATACATGATAGTATTCATCGACCAGTTCTATACTCTCTATATAGCCATTTGTATAGAATCTGTACCTTCCGGTTTTAGCAGGTATGAATCGGAAAAAGCAATACGGAGATTCGTCGGTTACTGAGAACTTTGCCGAGCTGTCTGCCGTAATATCAACCGCTGAGCCTCTTCGGTTGCTTCCTCATTTGCAGGATTTGCTTCTGCGGGGGCTGCTTCGTCGGGATTTGTTGCAACGGGATCTACTGCTGTGTGATCCGCCGCGGGATCTGCTGCGTCGGGATCCGCTGCGGGTTCGTCGGTTGAAGCGGTATCGCTAGTTGAAGCGGTCCCGGAAGGATCATCCTTCTTGTCTTCTGCGCCGGTGTCTCCGTTCTCAGTCGTCTCTGGCTGCGTCGGCTCTACCGCAGGATCTGCTGCCGGCTCCTGGGTCGGTTCTGCGGCCGGCTCCTGTGTCGGCTCTGCCGCCGGTTCCTGCGTTGGCTCTGCGGCCGGTTCCTGCGTTGGCTCTGCGGCCGGCTCTTGTTGCGGCTCTTGCGCTGCCGCTGCTTCCGCCGCCACTTCGGTTGCTCCCGCGCCTGCATTTTCTGCGGCCATCGCGCTGATGCTGTTCATAGGCATGCAGGCTGAAACCGTCAGGATTGCGGACATCAGGATCGCTGTGATCTGTTTCCTTTTCATAATTACCTCCCTTTATGGTTTTAATTCTCCGGTTGCCCCGGGAGCATTAATTACAGAATTTATAATTCATTTAATTTTATCATTTACGTATGAATTCCGCCCCACACAAAAGGATAGTATTTGCGTATTACATGAAATCCAAATAAGCAAAAAAGCCGCCCGGCACCGAAAAGGTGCCGGGCGGCTAAACAAGTCAATAGAATTACAGCTGCGGGCCAGCTGCTACGAGTGCCTTGCCGGCCTCGTTGGTCTCGTACTTCTTGAAGTTCTTGACGAAGCGGCCTGCCAGATCCTGAGCCTTGGTCTCCCACTCAGCTGCGTCAGCATAAGTGTCGCGAGGGTCAAGGATTGCGGGATCAACGCCGGGAAGCTCTGTGGGAACCTCGAAGTTGAAGTAAGGGATCTTCTTGGTGGGAGCCTTCAGAACGTCGCCATTGAGGATCGCGTCGATGATGCCGCGAGTATCCTTGATGGAGATACGCTTGCCGGTTCCGTTCCAGCCTGTGTTCACAAGGTAAGCCTTCGCGCCGCTCTTGTTCATTCTCTTAACCAGCTCCTCGCCGTACTTGGTGGGGTGCAGCTCGAGGAATGCCTGGCCAAAGCAAGCGGAGAAAGTAGGTGTAGGCTCGGTGATGCCGCGCTCTGTACCTGCCAGCTTAGCTGTGAAACCGCTCAGGAAGTAATACTGTGTCTGCTCAGGTGTCAAAATAGAAACCGGAGGCAGAACACCGAAAGCATCAGCGCTAAGGAAGATTACGTTGTCAGCTGCAGGGCCTGCAGAGATGGGGTTAACCTTCTTAACGATGTTCTCGATGTGCTCGATGGGATAAGAAACACGGGTGTTCTCGGTTACGCTCTTGTCAGCGAAATCGATCTTGCCGTTCTCATCAACAGTAACGTTCTCAAGAAGAGCATCTCTTCTGATCGCGTTGTAGATGTCGGGCTCGGACTCTTTGTCGAGGTTGATGACCTTAGCATAGCAGCCGCCTTCGAAGTTGAATACGCCTTCGTCGTCCCAGCCGTGCTCGTCATCGCCGATCAGCAGTCTCTTGGGATCT
>CACWYF010000138.1 GCA_902765035.1 uncultured Eubacteriales bacterium | reverse complement strand
ACTGCAGAGGCACGATATCCTTGCCCTGGTGGAGGAGCTGGTAGAACGAGTGCTGTCCGTTGGTGCCCGGCTCGCCGAAGAGGACCGGACCTGTCTTGTAGTTCACAGGCTCACCGAATCTGTTGACGGACTTGCCGTTGGATTCCATGTCGGCCTGCTGAAGGTGTGCCGGGAATCTTGCAAGCGCCTGTGCATATGGGAGCACTGCGGTGCTCTCGTATCCGAGGATATTTCTTTCATATACTCCGATGAGTGCGTCGAGCATTGCTGCGTTCTTCATCGGGTCTGCCTCTGCAGCGAGCTTGTCTGCAGCTGCAGCACCATTGAGGAATTCTGCGAATACATCTGAACCGAATGCGAGTGAGAGGACTGCTCCGCCTACTGCGGATGTCGATGAATATCTGCCGCCGATGTAGTCATCCATGAAGAATGCTGCGAGGTAGTCGCTGCTGGATGCGAGCGGTGATGTCTCACTTGTAACTGCGATCATGTGCTTTGCAGGATCGAGGCCGGCGTTCTTAAGTGCGTTCTTGACGAATGCCTCGTTGGTCAGTGTCTCAAGTGTGGTTCCTGACTTGGATACCAGGATGAAGAGTGCATGAGCCACATCGATCGTATTGAGGACGCTGACTGCATCGTCAGGGTCTACGTTGCTGATGAATCTTGCATCCATCAGGAGCTTGTCATTGGCTCTTGCCCAGTTCTCGAGTGCGATGTACATTGCTCTAGGACCGAGGTCACTGCCGCCGATACCTATCTGAACGACTGTCGTGAACTTCTCGCCTGCAGCGTTTGCGATTTCGCCGGCATGTACCTTGGCAGCGAAGTCGGCGATTTTGGCCTGCTCGCCTGTGTAGAAGTCTCTCTTGTTGACTCCGTCCTTGACGACGTCTGCTCCGAGCTGTCCGCGGGTGAGATGGTGGAGTACAAGCCTCTTCTCACCGGTGTTGATCATGGCTCCGTTGTAGAGCTCTTCGAACTTGCCTGCGAGGTCGGATTCCTTCGCGAGGTCTGCGAGCATTGCGAGGACCTCATCGTCGACCTGCTTTGCCGCATAGTTGTATGCGAGGCCGCATGCCATCGGTACGGAGTATGCCTTAACTCTCTCAGCGCCTGCTGCACCTGCGAGCACCTCTCTGAGGTCAACGCGGTGGTCAGATGCTGTGAGAGCCTTGTATGCGTTAAGTGTATCAAGATTTTTCCATTCAGCCATTTATACCCTTCCTTCCCGGATGCAGGAGATGTCCCGCTGTCCGAAGTTATTATCTTATTGTTATGCTGATTATGAGGCGCAGCAGTCACTGCGCATACACATATAATTTACTACAGTTTTGCCAAAATATCTACTGAGAGAACCAGTCCTCTTAGCCTGGATAGTCTTATAAACCCAGTTGTGCCTTTAAGGCGTCCTGCAGTACCTGTGAGAAATTGATCCCCCGTGCAACAGCAAGTTCATTGAGCCATTCCGGTATTGAGAGAGTTTTCTTGATAGCTTTATTGTTATGCTGTCTCTGATACTCAATCGTATCACATACAATATAATTGACGAATTCACCAGCGCTTAATTTGATTGAACCGATTTCCGAAGGCTCAGGTGCGGGTCTTTCGTTCTTTTCGTAATCAAATAAGGTGAAGGCAAGCACATCTTCTGCCATATAGAGTGCGTCCTTCAGATCATCTCCGCATGTATAGCATCCTTCAAGATCGGGAAATATCACGGAGTAGCTGTCACCTTCCTGCGTAAATACTGCAGGATAAACATATTTCATTTTTAGTTCCTCCTATAGTCAATACCGGCATCCTTGAGAATTGCACTAAGCGTTCCCGGCGGAATCTCTTTGCTCTTATGCCTCGGGACTCTGAAATCTTTGCCGGTCAGATTGCTGTGCCACTTGTCATGCTCTTTTCCATGCTCAACAAAGTAACAATCAGATCTTTTTAGTAACTTGATAAGCTCTGCAACTTTCATTTAGCACCTCTATGTTAACACGTAATAATACGTATATCAACTGCTGCTTTTGTTTTTCTTTTCATTTTCGATGATGTGTAATTAAACGGTAAAGAATGCTCGGTTTTCAGTCAAATGAAGATATGATAGAGTTTTTCTGAAATCGAATGATAATGAACATGAAATCAACTTAGGATCATATTGTTCATCAAAAATACAATTCAAAATGTGGTACATTTTATGTGACAGGAATAGCAGATATGAGCAAAACGAAAAAGAAGGTCAACAGAAAAAAGAAACAGCTACAGCTGATCGCCATCCTCCTCATGCTGCTGCTTATTGCGGCTGCATTGACATGGCTTACTTTGCGCGGGCGCGCCATGAACAGGGCGCGGACTGCAGATACAACTAAGACGCTGGAGAGTGCCGGGCAGACTGTGACAGGTGAGCTTGGATTCACAGGTGACCTGACAGATACTTACAGAGCGGCTCAGCATGTGTACTCACATAGAGGCAGTGCGGGAGAAAATGAGCATTCCTTCAAGGCGTATGACGATGCGATTGCAGCGGGCTCGATATATATTGAGCAGGATCTCGTACTGTCGCATGACGGCGTGCTGTTCGTTGCGCATGACCTGTCCGCTGAACCGATGACGGGCACATCGAGGCTGTATTCATCCATGTCCGCAGAGGAGATAGACGGACTGAAGACCAGGGCCGGGGAGAAAGTCCTGAGGATGAGCGAGGTCTTCGACAGGTACGGAAAAACGGTGAACTATGTCATCGAACTGAAGGCTTATGAGGACAGCCGTATGATCGACAGTTTCAAAGAACTGGTGGACAAGTACGGATATCAGGATAAGATAATCGTGCAGTGCGAGGACATCCATCCGCTCAGAAAGCTGGAGGACATATATCCTGATATGACCAAGCTGTATGTATGCAGGAGCCAGTGGGGATTCGACACCAGCATCAATGAGCCGGATATCGACATCATATCCGTAAAGGAATGGCTCATGACGGAAGAGAGATGCAAGATCGTGCACGATAAGGGCAAAATGTTCAGCGCCTGGACACTTGACTCTGAAGAATCGATCAGGAATGCTATAGACATTGGCGTGGACACCTACTTTACCAACGATACACCGCTGGCTCTTTCGATAGAGAAAGAGTACGGACTGGAGAAGCGAGGGGAGTAAACTACGGGCAGGGCACAATTCCTGAAAAAACAGGAGCACTGCAGCAAGCAAATAATCGATTGACAGAGGTTATCATATATGGTAACATAGCGGCACAAGCGGGTTATCATATGTGGTAACCTTTTGAGTTGCCGGAATGTGTCAAAAAGGACCGTCCCCAATGACACGCTATTGATACGGCGGAGAGGCGGAAGAGAATATGGCTGATACTAAAAAGAAAAAGAAGCCTGTAATTGTCGCAGAGCAGACGGATATAAAACATAATATGTCGCCTGAGAAAACTGAGGGGCTGGATTTCGTTGCCGGCGACAAAGTTATTGAATATGAGGCTGGCGGCGAACAGGACGAAAAGGCCTTTAGAAAAAAGGTCGCGAGGATGCTTCAGGTTGCAAGATGGTCGGCGGGGCTGAGTCAGGCCGAGCTGGCGGAGAGGCTCGGAACCAAGAAGTCCAGCATCTCGCGTATTGAGAGTGGTGCCCAGAATATCACGGTGGACTATGTCAGCAACTACGCACGTGCACTCGGCAAGGAAGCTGTCCTTACTGTACGTGAGCCTGCTATAGAGTATGGAGAGCGGACAGCGTATGAACTGAAGCTGTATGACGAGGTCCTGCTCAAGTTTACTATGGCAAGGAAACCCCGTTTTGCGATCAAGATAACCTGGATCAATGAGGCTCGCAGACATCTGCTGCCGCTGGATCTTGAGCCGACGCATGAAGGATTGGAAAACTGGCTCAGTCACCGCACGATCCCGAAGAACAGGGAGATGGTAGGAAATATCCTGTCTGCGCTTGGGCTTGAGATTACAGATATAAAAGGGATCATAGACATATGCTTTGGCCTGTCACTCAATGACAGCTACTGGATAACGCAAAGCAACTTCGAAGGGACCTTTGCCGAATACAATCTGTACGAAAATGAATTCTCACATGCTCTCTCTCTGATTGCGTATACAGGGGGCAGCTATGTAGACAAGCACTTCAGGACCTCGCCTGAGTTGACCACTGGGGGAATGCTCCGCAAGGCGTGGAGATTCTTCGGGTCAGGAAACATCTGGCTGTATAAAGGAGGGACTTTTGGCTTTGCAAATACAGGCAATGAGCCGCATTCCGAATTCCTTGCATCTCAGTTGGCAGAGCGTATGGGAATCAACTGCGTGCATTATGAACTTGAGCAGTGGATGGGCATACTTGCGTCCAAGTGCAGACTGTTTACAGACATAGACACGTCGTACATTCAAATCGGCAGGTTAGTGAAGACCGGGGGAATTGATGCGTGTCTTG
>CACWYF010000137.1 GCA_902765035.1 uncultured Eubacteriales bacterium | reverse complement strand
CCTGTCCTGGCTCTCCGCTCACCGAAAATCCTTGAATTGAGGATGGACATATCAGCTGTCCTACGGTAAATTCTGTCTCTTGCGTTGAAGAATTCCGTAAGGCCTCTGTTGATGCTTATCTGACGGCCTCTCTTGTCGAGCATTTCAAGCGGCCTTCTGACATAGACGACTATGCCGTTCGCTCTCAGCAGATCCCTGTTGAGAGGATTGAGCGCTGTGCTTCCGCCTGTTGCTATGACAGCCCCGCGGCTTTTGCACGCCTCCTTGACCGCAATGTGCTCCATTGCCTTGAAGTAGTCCTCTCCGAGCCCTGGCTCTACGAGGACATCTGCTATCTTCTCTCCCATAAGCTTCTCTGTCTCCTCATCGGTATCGATGAATTTGAGGCCAAGCTCATAGGCGTATCTTCTCATGATTGTGGTCTTGCCGCTTCCCGGCATACCGACTGCGATCACATTGAGCTGCTCCTGCAGCAGTCTTCTCTTGATCGGAGTTATGAACCTCTTGTCCTGATCGGTCTCATCAGGCTTGCCGAGCCATATGTTTCTCGATGCAATGGCCCTGAAGATCAGCATCTCTATACCTGACTTTATATGGCATCCTGTAAGCCGCCTCGCATCCTGCAGGAACTTGGTCCTGTACGGATCGTATATGAGATCGACAGCCAGCTCCAGTCCGCTGAACATCCTCATCGTGAGCCGGTGATCTGTGAGCGGGGAATGCTCTACATCCGGGGACTTCCCGGCCGGAGTACAGTTGATGACTACCTGTGCATCATAGTGTGGGTGCAGTTTTGCATATCCTGTCACCCTGTATATATCCCCGAGTCTCACCTTATCTCCGGACAGATCAGGGATCAGTTTAGCGGCTGCCGCCTCCGGGTCTCTGGAAACTATTATTATGTCCGATGCACCCAGGTCCTTGAGTGTCCTTGCTGATGCGGTTGCAGCGCCCCCGCTCCCGAAGATTATGCATTTCTTATCTTCAACATAGCCCTCAACCATGTATCTGAATGCAGCCATCTCGGTGTTGTATCCTCTGAGACGCCCGTCAGGCATTCTCATGACAACATCAACCGCCCCTGCCCGCTTTGAGTCATCACTTATCTCATCGAGGTACTGTATGACCTCAACCTTGAACGGATTGGCGATGTTGTAGCCGCTGTATCTTGTATCGTTCAGCGCCCTCTCAAGCTCAACAGAGTCGTTGACATCCAGTTCCACATATTCATAATCTGCGATCTGTTCATGGACACGTCTGAACTGATTGTATCCATGTGTACCGCCTATCAGCGCATATCTTGACATTCTGACTGTCAGTTCCCACAAAAATGCTGAATTACAGTGCTTTTGACCATCATATATCACCACATCGGCCTTTTCAAATTTCGTTAAATAATTATCACGCAAAAAGGAGACAGCACAAGCTGTCTCCCATTTTTCATTCGATGATCATGCAGCTGACCGCAGCTGCATTCTCAGCTCCGGAGCTGCCTACTGCTCTTCTTCCTTGCGTGTATAGGTGATGAGATCTTCTGCTACTTCCTTAGCAGCCTGGCTTACAGGTCTCTCGCTCTCTTCTTCTGTGAGGACCGGTTTGCCGTCGATGATGTCTCTTGCTCTCTTGGCTGTGAGGATAACCAGTGAATATCTGCTGTCTGTCTTCTCCTGAAGCTTGTTTACTGATGGATAAAGTAACATTGATCTTATTCTCCCTTCTCTTCCTGTTCGTATCTTCTGATGACCGGCATGACCTTATCAGGTACTTTTGCGTTCTCGGCCTTCATTATGCTGCGTGCGAGGTCTGCTGCCTCTTCAAGCACGTCATTCACAACGATGTAGTCATATTCGCCAATCAGCTTGATTTCATTTACCGCTTTGCTGAGCCTTTTCTCGATGACATCCTGCGTCTCCGTTCCCCGGCCCTCGAGTCTGCTCCTGAGAACAGCAAGGCTTGGCGGAAGTATGAATATGAGCACTGCCTCAGGCATCACTGCCTTGACCTGGAGACCGCCCTGTACATCGATGTCGAGGAGAACGTTGCGTCCGCGCTCGAGTCTCTTAAGGACCATGTCCTTAGGCGTTCCGTAATAATTGTCAAATACTGTGGCATGCTCAAGGAAATTGCCTCTTTCCACATGCTCGAGGAACTCTTCCTTCGATACGAAGAAGTAGTCCTTTCCGTGAACCTCTCCTTCGCGCGGAGCACGCGTCGTCATGGAGACCGAAAACTCATTCCGGTTGTCCTTGAGCAGTTCCTTGCAGATGGTTCCCTTACCCGTTCCGGACGGGCCTGAGATGACATAGAGTTTTCCTCTGTTCTGGCTCATAAATACCTCCCATGCAAAATCGCATTATAACATATTAGCGAGCCGATTGCTACTCTATATTCTGCACCTGTTCCCTGATCTTCTCGATTTCAGCCTTGAGATCGAGCATCATCGAGGTGATATCCTTGTCGTTGGACTTTGAGCCTATCGTATTGGCCTCTCTGTTCATCTCCTGGATCAGGAAGTCTATCTTCTTTCCGATGGAGTCTTCCTTACCCTTAAGGAACTCTCTGAGCTGCATGACATGGCTGTCAAGTCTTACGAGCTCTTCAGTAATATTGGCTTTGTCAGCGAACACTGCTGCCTCGAGAGCTACTCTCTCTTCAGGCACCTCGTAAACTCCGTCGAGGAGTTCCTCGATCCTTGCCCTGAACTTGGCAGCGTACTCTTTCTCAAGCTGCGGCGCCCTCTCCTCGATCTTTGATCTTATATCTGCGATGATGTCAGCTCTCATTGAGATGTCCTCCACGAGCTTTGCGCCCTCGGTCTCTCTCATCGAGCAGATGTCATCAACCGCTTTGCCCGTTGCATCGAGCAGGCATGCGAGCATTACCTCTTCATCCTCTTCGGCAGGTGCAGTCCTGATGACGTCCGGCATCCTTGCCAGCAGGCTGAGTGACGGTCCTGTCAGTTCACCGATCTCGAACGTTTCGCTCAGCTCATTCAGGGCATTCATGTACTTGCCTGCAAGATCCTTGTCGAGTCTCACATCGGCATCGCTCACGCCGAAGTTGTCTACGGATACCGACACCTCGATCTTTCCCCTGGACATCCTGTTCTTGATGACGGATTTGATCTTCTCCTCAGCGAAGGAATACTTCCTTGGCATCTTGATGTAGATGTCGCAGTAACGGTGATTGACCGCCCTGATCTCTACAGTGACCTTTCTCACATCATCAACGTAATCGCCTCTACCGAAGCCTGTCATGCTTTTTATCATTGTTCCGAAAGCCTCCTGTTATATATTATGATCTCTTCCGATCTTTCGTGTCTGTTATTTCCTGCCGGACTTCCCGCCCTTGCTGCGGGTATTCTTCCGGCCGCTCCTGCCTGTGCGTATGCCGCCTTTTCCGGACTCCGCCGCACGTCTCTTCGCAGTCTTCGGCTTCATGATCGAATATCCGAAGAACCCGAGAGCCTCAGGTCTCATCCTGTAATACTTTCCGTGGCTGAATGAAACGAGGTCCATGGCTCCGTAGTCATAGGCGCCATTCTCATCCACATATTTCTCATCCACATGGACAGCCACTATCTCGGCTATGAACATGTCGTGTGACGGGAACTCCTTCACCTCCATGACCCTGCACTCAAGATTGACGGGTGATTCAGCGATCATAGGAGCAGAGACCTCATTTCCGGCTTCTCTGGTGAGTTTCATCTCACTGAACTTATCTACATCGCGTCCGGATTTCACTCCGCAGTAGTCCATCGCCTTCACGAGATCCGTATTCGTGAGGTTGATCACGAATTCGCCTGTCTCAGCGATGATATCGTGTGAATGCCTTTCCTTTCTGACCGACACATACGTTACCGGAGGATGTGAATTGATTATCCCTGTCCACGCGACTGTCACGATATTGCTGTTGTCCATGTCGCCGCAGCTGACCATCACCACAGGCAGAGGTGCCGTCAGCGGGCCCGGTTTTGAACTTATCTTCATCAGTTTTTCAGTATGTATTACTTCTGTTATCCAGCTATCTTCCTTCTCTCAGATGTCCGAGCACTTTTTCGAATACCTCTGGAAGATCTGAGTGGAATTCCATGTACTCTCCTGTTGCAGGGTGTGCGAAGCCGAGCGTCCCTGCATGCAGAAGCTGTCCGCTTACTCTGACTCCGGCTATATTACCGGTCTGCTTCTTAGGCCCGTACAGCTCATCTCCCGCAAGCGGATGATGGATGTATGCCATGTGCACCCTTATCTGATGCGTACGCCCGGTCTCAAGGCGTGCCCTGACCAGAGTGTATCTGCCGAATCTTTCAAGCACGCTTATATGCGTTACTGCATTGCGGCTGCCCGAGCCTCCCACTGCATGGCGCATCCTGTTGCGCACATCGCGTCCGATAGGGACATCGATCGTTATTATCTCTCCGCCCTCTCCCTCGCGGGACACACCGCTTACGCCGAACGTTCCGTTCTCAGGGATGTTGTCCAGGCAAAGCG
>CACWYF010000136.1 GCA_902765035.1 uncultured Eubacteriales bacterium | reverse complement strand
CGGATCGTAGTACTTCTTGATGCCGCTCAGGATGATCCTGTCTTCGCCTGTTCCGTCGTTCAGTGTGAACTTCAGGAGCTTATCGCTCTTAGGAACTTCTTCGCAGTTTTTGATCTTAACAGCTCTGAAATCCGACTTGCTGAAGGTGTCAAAATCGACGAATTCTTCGAACAGCGGCTCGATCTCTACCTTGCTGAAATCGATCTTGACTGTCTCCTTCTTCTGAGCTCCGCCCCTGCCTTCCGGCTTCATTACAGGGAAGAGCTGGACGTCTCTGATGGTTGCGCTGTCAGTCAGCAGCATGACGAGTCTGTCAACGCCGATTCCGATGCCGCCTGTAGGAGGCATACCGACCTCAAGAGCATTGACGAAGTCTGTATCCATCGGATGAGCCTCATCATCGATACCCAGGTCGAGCTGTCTCTGCTGCTCAGCGAATCTCTCATACTGATCGATAGGGTCATTCAGCTCGGAGAAAGCGTTGGACATCTCCCATCCGTTGATGTATGACTCGAATCTTCTTGTGATCCTAGGATCCTTAGGGTCCTTTTTGGCCAGCGGGGATACTTCAAGCGGATGTCCGCATACGAAGCACGGTCCGTCGAGGAATCCAGGGATGTCCTCGCAGTAATCCTCGAACATCTCAGCGATGATCTTTCCTCTTGACCAGTCAGCCTCGTTCTCTATAGTCATTCCGTACTTCTTTGCAGCCTCGATCGCCTCTTCATCGCTGTCGATCTTATCGAACGGGATGCCTGTAGCATCGATGACAGCCTGTGTCATGTCGATCTTTCTCCATGGCGGAGTGACGTCGAATTCCTTGTCGCCGTACTTGACGATAGGAGTTCCGTTTACAGCCATAGCGCACTTGTATGTTACCTGCTCCATGAGATCCATCATGGTCTCGAGGTTGACATATGCCTTGTACGCTTCCATCGATGTGAACTCAGGGCTGTGGTTCTTGTCCATGCCCTCGTTACGGAATACCTTGCCGATCTCATATACACCGTCAAGTCCGCCGACGATGAGTCTCTTGAGGTGGAGCTCAAGAGAGATCCTCAGAGTCATGTCGATGTCGAGTGTGTTGTGATGTGTCCAGAAAGGCCTTGCAGCAGCGCCGCCTGCGATGTTGCCGAGTACAGGTGTCTCGACCTCCATCAGATCGTAATCCTCCTCGAGGACTTTACGCATGGTGCTGATGATCTTGGCTCTCTTGCGGAATGTATCTCTTACATCCTCATTCATGATGAGGTCTACGTATCTCTGACGGTATCTGAGGTCCATATCCTTGAGACCGTGCCACTTGTTAGGCAGTACCTGCAGGGACTTGCAGAGGAGCTTTACCTCCATTGCCCTTACGCTGATCTCGCCTGTCTTGGTCTTGAATACGACACCGGTAACACCGAGGATATCGCCTACATCGTATGTCTTGAATACGTTGTACTCATCCTGTCCGATGTTGTCTCTTGCTACGAAGATCTGGATGCGGCCCTGCTTGTCCTGCATGTCGACGAAGGCTACCTTGCCCATGCGGCGGAAAGCCATGATACGTCCTGCGACTCTGACCTCCTGATCCTCCATCGCATCAAAAGTCTCCTTGATGTCAGCAGAATGAGCAGTCACGTCAAAAGTCTCCTCGCGGAACGGGTCTCTTCCCATCTCACGGAGCTCTTCCAGTTTCTTTCTCTTGATCTGTCTCTGTTCGCCTATTTCCTTTTCAGTCAGTTCTCTTTCTTCTGCCTGAGGGTTCGGGTTCGCATTGTTTTCTGACATTATCTCTTGACCTCCAGAATCTCATACTTAGCCATGCCGTCCGGTACCTGGAACTCTACTACATCACCGGCCTTGTTGCCGATAAGGTGCTCGCCTACGAGTGAAGCGTTGGAGAGCTTGCCGTTCAGAGGATCAGCCTCTGTTGTACCAACGATCTTATATGTTGCAGTGATGCCGAGGTTCAGCTCCTTGATGGTGACTGTACGTCCTGTCTGAACAGTGTCGTCGCCTTCATCTGACTCGTCAACGATGACTGCGGTACGGAGGATCTCCTCGATCTCAGTGATCCTCTCCTCAGTTTCAGCCTGAGCGTCCTTGGCTGCATCGTACTCAGCGTTCTCGCTGATATCTCCGAGTGCGATGGCTTCCTTGAGCCTGAGAGCGTTCTCCTTACGTACTACGGTAATAAGATGTTCGAGTTCGGCATTAAGGTTATCATAACCTTCTCTTGTCATTTCATGGGTATTGTTCGGTGCCATTTCTTTTCCTTTCAGTGCAAAATGATATTGCGTTTATTGGTTATTTATTATCTATTGATCTTTTAACAGCGTTCTGCTGATAATAACTGTTTCATTCAGGCCGGTGCCCTTCCTAGAGAAGACATCCTATCTCGCCTGATTCATACTTAGTCACATTCTCGCTCGATGAGAGGTTGAGCATGGCCGAGTAGTGGAGCTTGAACTGAATCACATCTCCTACCTGGACCATCTCTTCGCAGTCCTCGATGTCCAGGATGGTGTGGTCTCCCGAGCATCCAAGGACGAATGATCCTTTGAGCTGAGGCAAAATGTCTCCGTAGTCGCCGAAGTCCGCTCCTCCTATCGCGAGGAGTGCCCTTCTGCGGTTGCCCCTGTCTCTGTACTTAGGTGTCTTGCCGAAAGCGTTGACCCCGAGTTCTCCGATCGGGTGCGTCGGCTTGGTCCTTACTTCTATGACCTCTGCCTCAAGAGTGAAAGCGTCATCATAGAGGACATCAGCCTCTGTCCTGCCGTAGCATCTGCGCAGGTCTTCAAGTGCTCCGCAGAACGGAAGCGCTCCTATCCTCAGCATGTTTATCTTGCCCGGCATCTCCTTGTCAAACACCGGCATGAGGCTTGACGTAGCTCCGCCGGATACTATCTCAAGCGGTCTGCCGATCGCCTGCTCAACAGCCTCTGCGTATTCCGCGAGCTGCTGCATCTTGTCCGCTGTCGGCTTGACCGATCCGTAGCATCCGAGGTTGGTCCCTATGCCGGCGAGGTGGAGTCCCGTCAGAGTCTCCTCTGTGTATTTTGCCACATCGACGAGCTCTTCCGGATCGAAGAAGCCCTCTCTCAGGTCCCCGAGGTCGGCCATCAGGATGACATTGTGTATCTTTCCGTTCCTGATCGCTGCTTCATCAGCCGCCTTCAGAGTTGTGAATTCACTCTGCAGGCTGTAGTCGCAGATCGTGACCATCTCCTCCAGCTCAGAGAGCATCGGCACTCTGATCATCATCATCGGGAGCTTCACTCCGGCAGCTTTGGCTCTTGCCAGCTGCTCAAGTCTTGATGAAGCGATCCACTTTGCTCCGCATGCCTCATAGTCGATGGCGACGGAAGCGAGTCCGCCCGTGCCCTTGATGACTCCGGCAACGTTTATGCCTGCATCAGTGCACCATTCTATGATCGTTTTCATGTTGGAGCGGATCTTTTCGTGGTCGATTATAAGCGAAGGCCTTTTCTTCATTATATATACCCCCTTCACTGTCCTGGCTGCCGGCCTTTTCTAGTCGGCCAGCTTGTTCTCCTCGACGAATCTCCTGATCTTCATTCCGGTCGTCTTGTTGAACTCGCCCTTCCTGAGAACGATGTGCTTCACTCTCTTCCAGTCAGGCCACTGTGCGTTGAGCTTGTCTATCTCGCTGCTGACAAGCGCCAGTACTGCGCTGTCGTCATCCGCATTGTTTCCGAGCGCTTCCCTGACATTCTCCTTATCAGTTCTCAGCGTGACATATATACCTCTGAGCATCCTGTCTTCGTTCGTCTCATCAGCCCATACCATGCATTCCTCGATGTAAGGGCTCCTTGCGATTTTCTCTTCGAGCTCTTCAGGGAAAACGTTCTTGCCGTTGGCTGCGATGATGACGTTCTTCTTGCGGCCTGTTATATATACGTAGTTGTCCGCATCGAGATGTCCGATGTCTCCTGTGTGGAACCATCCGTTCTCCATGCTGGCATCTGTAGCTTCCTGATTCTTGTAGTAGCCCATCATTACCATAGGCCCTCTGAAGCAGATCTCACCGTTGCCGTCCTCATCCTTGTCGATGATCTTGCACTCAGTGAACTGGAACAGCTTGCCTGCGCTGTCATTGCGCATGTACTTCCACTGGTCAGGATTGAGAGCGACCATCGGCGAAGTCTCCGTGAGACCGTAGCCCTGCAGGCACGGGATGCCCATGCTGCGGAAGAAAGCGAGGACCTTAGGGTCGACTCTTGCGCCGCCGGCGATGAACATGTCGATGTTTCCGCCGAACTGCGCCATTATCTTCTTAGCGATAGGCTTCGCAACGTTGATGCCGATTTTGCTTGTAACATTGTTGATCGCGAAGAGCGTATTGACCAGCTTGTCCTGGCCCTGCTTCTTCAGCGTCTTCTGTATAGTGTTGTAGAACTTCTCGTAGATCAGCGGGACTGCGAGCAGGAATGTCGGATGGACTGCCTGCATGTCCTTGGTGATGTACTTGAGTCCTCTGCAGAATGCCATGGATGCTCCCATGAACATTCCCTCGAGCATCGTGCATGTGCACTCGTATGTGTGGTGTATAGGAAGTACGCTGAAGAATATGTCGCTCGGCGCTACTTCGAGATATGTCTGCGCGAT
>CACWYF010000135.1 GCA_902765035.1 uncultured Eubacteriales bacterium | reverse complement strand
CACTCTCAATCTGTTCCGTGTCAGAAGGAGCATCGTCAGATACAGAGGTGTCTGTGAGACCCACATGGACGAGAGAAGAGACGAAGTCCTCACATTGGGTTCAGTTATCGGACGTAATGCCGGTGTTGCTGAATTCGTTGCACAGTTCTCACTGGAAGAGCTTTCAGAGCTTATCGTCGGAAACTACATCAAGGACGGATTCGAGGATGTCGTATTCTCATCTGCCATGCATGTACCCGGCGCTGCAGCAGAGACTACAGGACGCTTCGAAGGAAAGAGAAGATTCCCTGTCCTCGTCATGGCTGACGGCCCTGCCGGAGTGAGAGTGGCTCCGAGGTATTACGAGGACAAAAAGGGCAAGCATTCGCTCGGCCCAGGCGTCCCTGAGGGAATGATGGAGTACATGCCTGACGCTGCCAAGATCGTCATGGACATCCGTGCGCGTTTCAGAAAGCTGAAGGAGAGAGGCATCGAGGTCAGGGAGCAGTACACGACAGCGATACCTATCGCAACAGCGGTCGCTCAGAGCTTTGACGTTGATTTTGCCCGCATGTGCGGCGACATCGTAGGCTCCGAGATGGACATCTTCGGCATAGACCTGTGGCTGGCTCCGGCTCTGAACATACACAGAAACGTGCTGTGCGGCAGGAACTTCGAGTACTTCTCGGAGGATCCGCTTGTCAGCGGCAAGATGGCAGCAGCCCTGACTCAGGGCGTTCAGGCGCATGAGGGACGCGGCGTCACGATCAAGCACTTCGCTGCCAACAATCAGGAGACCAACAGATACGCCAGCAACAGCCAGGTAAGCGAGCGTGCCATGAGGGAGATATACCTCAGAGGATTCGATATCTGCATCAGGGAATCCGGCCCGGTATCCCTCATGACTTCATACAACCTGCTGAACGGCGTCCATACATCAGAGAGGCGCGATCTTGTAACGGATGTCCTCAGAGATGAGTTCGGATTCGACGGCATGGTCATGACTGACTGGGTCATCGGAAACGGAATGCTTCTCAACAAGGATTCAGTGTACGGTATCCCTGATCCTGCTGTCGTTGCTGCGGCGGGACACAGCCTGTTCATGCCGGGCTGCCGCCTGGATCACAGGAACATGATGGCAGGTCTGAAGAAGGGGCGTGTCACAAGGGAGCAGCTGATAGAAAATGCTGCGTGGCTGATGCATGCCGCGCACAGACTGGGTAAATAGAAATATCACGAGGGGAATAATTCAGGCAAAATGGGTTACAGGATATTTGTTATCAATCCGGGGTCGACTTCGACCAAACTGGCATATTTTGAAGACGAGAAGAAGCTGGTGGAGACGAACGTCTTTCAGGACGCGCCGCTGCTGGCAAGTCTCGGGAGCGTCAGGGAGCAGCTTGACTACAGGCTGGAGATGATCAGGAAATTTCTTGATGACAACGGCATCGATCTGACCGGGGTGGATGCCATAGTCGGACGCGGCGGCGCGAACATGCCGTGCGTCGGCGGAACATATGAAGCCAATGATCTTCTTATTCAGGATAATCTGAATGCGGTAACGGGTGTCGACCATCCTGCCAATCTCGGTATCCCGCTTGCTGCGGCTCTGCAGAAGGAGTACGGCGGCAGGGTATTCATGGTGGACAGTCCGAAGACTGATGAGTTCTGCGATCTTGCAAGGGTGACCGGTGTTCCCGGCATATACAGGACTTCGAGCACTCACGCTCTCAACCTCAAGGGGACCGTCCGCATGCACTGCAGGAATCAGGGAGTCAGATATGAGGACGGCAATTATATCGTCTGTCACATCGACGGAGGCATGAGTATATCTGCCCATGAACACGGCAGGATGATAGATTCGACGAATAATGCCGGCGGAGAGGGTCCGTTCACTCCTACGAGGACGGGTGCACTCCCAGTCAGCTCGGTCATCGATTACTATTTCGACAATGAGCACAGGAGCCGTATCGGTATCAGTGAGACTCACTTTTCTGACCGCAGTGAAGCAGTCAGGGCAGCCAAGGAAGTGCTGACAAGAAATGCGGGACTGACCGGGTATTTCGGCACTTCCAATTCGGATGCGATCCATGAAATGGTGGAGAATGGCGACAGCAGGGCCGTAAGGGTGTGGGACGCCATGATATACAACATTTGCAAAGCGATCGGGGAGATGGCGACTGTGCTGTCGGGCAGGGTCGACGGGATCGTATGCGGCGGAGGTCTGCTGCGGTTCAGCGACCTGCAGCAGAAGATCCGCGAGCGCTGCGAGTGGATCGCGCCGGTGTTCTTCTATCCGGGCGAGGTGGAGCATGAGGCCATGGCGGCCGGCGCGCTCCGCGTGCTGAGAGGAGAGGAAGAACCTCTCGAGTATACCGGCGAACCTGTCTTCAAGGGCTTTGAAGATGAGAATTAATACAGATTGAAAAGGAACATATACAGAGAATATGGAATACAGAAAACTCGGAAATACAGGACTTGAAGTCAGCGTCATCGCACTCGGATGCGAAGGGTTCGTGCAGGACACGGGCCTGGCGAAGAAGTTTATAGACATGGCTGAGGAGGCAGGCGTCAACTATTTTGACCTGTTCTCACCGGACCCTGAGGCAAGGTTCGCTCTTGGCGAAGCGCTGAAGGGCAGGAGAGAGAAATTCATCATTCAGTCGCATATATCATCAGTGTGGAAGAACGGACAGTATGAGAGGAGCAGAGACCTTGACGATGTCAGGGCAGCATTCGAGGATTCACTTGAAAGGCTCGGAACCGACTACATCGATGTCGGTATGATCCACTACTGCGATGCTGACAGCGACTGGGATGCGATCAAGGCCAACGGGATCGCGGACTATGCAAAGCAGCTCAAAGCAGAGGGAAAGATACATCACATCGGTCTGTCGTCTCATAACCCTAAGGTCGCGATGAGAGCGATCGCGGAGGGTGATATTGAGGTCCTGATGTTCAGCATCAACTATGTATACGACATGCTGCCGGGCACTGAGGATGTCAACGATCTGTGGGCAGATGAAGTCTATGAAGGCGGATTCACCAACATGGATCCTGAGAGACAGAGACTTTACGAACTGTGTGAGGACAGGGGAGTCGGCATCACTGTAATGAAAGCTTTCGCCGGCGGCGACATCCTCGATGAGAAGCTGTCACCTGCAGGTGCTGCTCTTACCGTGCCGCAGTGTATCAGTTACGCATTATCGAGACCGGCAGTTGCGACTATATGCTCGGGAGCCAGAAATGAAGAGCAGCTGGCGGAGAGCATCGCATATTGTGACGCAAGCGAAGAGGAGCGCTCTTATGCTGAGGCGTTCGCAGCTTTTCCCCGCGTAAGCTGGAGCGGCCACTGCATGTACTGCACGCACTGTCATCCGTGCCCTGCGGAAATCAATATTGCCGATGTGACGAAGTTCCTCAATCTCGCAGTTGCACATAACGAGTCGAACGGCATACCTGAGGGCTCTCCTGAGTTCCGTGTGCCTGACACTGAGGCAATGCACTACAAGGTGCTTGAACATCACGCAGGCGACTGCCTGCAGTGCGGCCTCTGCGAGACCAGATGCCCGTTTGATGTTTCCATCCGTGAGAACATGAAGCGCGCTGAGAAGATATTCGGTTACTGATATTCTGCCGCCACATTCAGACGCAATTGATATGGGACAAGGACATGAAAAAGGTTACGAAAATCATATTAAAAAAGGGAATCAGGCTTGCAGCTAAGCAGGCCGGCAAAAGCGCAAAGGAGTTTGCAGTCAACACAGCGAAAGAGGCAGCGCTTATGTATATTCACGCTGCTACTGATCAGGATCTTGCCGGCAAGCCGTTCAGAAAGATGAGAAGGAATGACCGGGATGCAGTACTCGTGATGATGAAAAGCTTCTATTCATCAGCAGCGGTACTGTCAAACGGTTCAGAAGAGATATTCAATAACGACATCGATGCATGCATATCCGAAAATCCTTATCTTGAGGGCTTTGTTTTCATAAAGAAAGTACCTGCTGAAGAAAAAGTTCCTGCTGAAGGAACGGAAACTGAAAATCAGGAAAACGCCGTAAATGAAGGGACAGCTCCGGAGACACCTGCGGTAAAGGAAATGATCCTGGGCTATGCAATGATCGCTCACAGTTTCAGCACGGAATACGGCAGACCATGCATATGGATCGAAGATCTGTATCTCCTTGAAGAGGCAAGAGGTAATGGTTTTGCTTCTCAGTTCCTTGAATTCCTCACCGAGAAGTATTCTGACCATATACTCCGTCTGGAATCAGAGAATGAGAACGAGCACGCTATGGAAGTATATAAACGCAAGGGCTTCAGCGAAATGCCATACGTTGAAATGTACAGGAAATAGTGTTATCCTTATAAATCTGTGACGGATGTTCGTCGGATCATCTGCGCAGCAATACGTGAAAAGGAAAAAATATAATTCAAAATGCGGAAAATTTATACCGGTGCTTTGATACTTATAGCTATACTACTCATTGCAACAGCAGGGGTAGTATATTTTGTGCTGCTGGGACAGTGGCATACGACAGCATATGCGGCCGGCAGGACCAATACGGTCAAGGTCTACAGCTATGCTGACGAGGCTGCACAGGATACTGAGGAAGGATCTGAAGCGGCAGAACAGTCGGTCACGCAGGATGGTGTCACATATCATAAGGTCAAAGTGAAGACATATGCGGACGGAACTGAACCTGGTGATGCAGAGCTCTACATGACTGAAGAGAGCACCGCTGACCTGATCGATGATACAGTCCTGGAGACCGAGGTGTATGTAAGGACCCCGGCTACTATCTATGAGGATCCGGACAGTCCTGACATCGCTTCATTCGCAGCAAAGGGCACTAAGCTTGAAGTCACAGGACATGACAGGCTGCTGGACAGCGGGTATATCAACATGTACAAAGTGTCGTACAGCGCCGGCAAAGACAAAACCGCCGAGGGATATGTGTACGGCAAATACATGACAGATACACAGGAATCAGCTGATGCTCCGTACAATGAGCACGGAGAGTATGATACGGCGAAAGATGACGGATTCAGGTTCGAGCTGTATGGCGGAGAGGCTAAAGATCTGGATTTCTACCCGTATGAAAGGACTTCAATCAAAGACAATGAATTCTGCACATATGCAAGAGCGATGTACCTGAATGCATATGCTGCGGTCCATCCGGAACAGTATGTCAAACTCATCAAGGAGAGCGGATGCAACGCCGTAGTGATCGATCTCAAGGACGGGCCTCTTACATATAAGTCAGAAGTCGCTAAGGAACTTGCACCGACCGCATACAAGAATGCGTATTTTACAGCTGAAGAGCTGAAGAAGGGTGTGGATGCCTACCGCGAAGCGGGAGTATACCTCATCGGCAGAATAGTTACTTTCAATGATTCTGAATATGCCAAGGATCATCCTGACGACTGCATCAAATACGGTGGCAGCTCAGGCTGGCCAAGTGCTTTTTCGCGTAATGTATGGGAGTACAATGTCAAACTGGCTCAGGAGGCTGTCCGTGATTTCGGATTCAACGAGATCCAGTTCGATTATGTAAGATTCCC